>CAJLYO010000115.1 GCA_905210885.1 uncultured Eubacteriales bacterium
CCGCCGATAATCATGGGAGCATTTGTGCTGCCTGCATAGCATGCGCAAACGTCAAGATACAAAGGCTCACCGATTGAACCGGGCTCTTTTGTTCTGTCGATAACCGCAATCTTTTTGCAGGAGGCCGGAACAGCCTTTAAGAAAGCTTCTACCGGGAAGGGTCTGTAAAGGTGAACTTTGATAAGACCGACTTTCTCGCCCTTTGCAGTCAGGTAATCTATTGTTTCTTCAATGGTTTCGCAGATTGAACCCATTGCAACTATAACCTTCTCGGCGTCCGGTGCACCGTAGTAGTTAACAAGGCCGTAATCCGTACCGATTTTAGCGTTAACCTTGTTCATGTATTCCTCTACAACTGCCGGAACAGCGTTGTAATATTTATTGCACGCTTCTCTGTTCTGGAAAAATATATCGGGATTCTGAGCGCTTCCGCGAAGCACGGGGTGATCGGGATTCAAGGCGTTATTTCTGAACTCCTTTACCGCGTCCATGTCAACCATTTCTTTTAAATCTTCATAGTCCCAAACCTCGATTTTATCAATTTCGTGAGAGGTTCTGAAACCGTCGAAGAAGTGAAGGAAGGGAACCTTTCCCTTAATTGCGGCAAGGTGAGCAACTGCGCCCAAATCCATAACCTCTTGGGGACTGTTTGAGCAAAGCATTGCATAGCCGGTCTGACGACAGGCCATAACGTCTGAATGATCGCCGAAAATATTAAGCGCGTGGGAGGCAACGCATCGTGCGCTTACATGAATGACGGAGGGCAAAAGCTCGCCGGCCATTTTGTACATGTTGGGAATCATAAGAAGAAGACCCTGTGACGCAGTGTAGGTAGTTGTTAAAGCACCGGCACCCAATGAGCCGTGAACCGCACCGGCAGCACCTGCCTCTGACTGCATTTCAACAACCTTAACAGGCTGTCCGAATATGTTTTTCTTGTTTTCAACCGCCCATTCGTCAGTAACTTCAGCCATTACCGATGACGGTGTGATGGGGTAGATGGCAGCAACATCCGTAAACGCATAGGAAGCCCATGCGGCAGCGTTATTGCCGTCCATAGTTTTCATTTTTCTTGCCATGAACCGTAATTCCTCCTAAAAATCATATTTATCTAAAATAAGATATCAAAATAAAGGACACGGGTATGTCCATATAGAATATTATAGCAATATTGCACCAACATGTCAAGTAATATAACGAGAATTTTGTAACTTATTTTCGGACGGATTAATCCCCGTTTCCCTTTTGAAAACGTATGAAAAATACCCCTGTGAGCTAAAACCGAGCCTGGAAGCCGTTTCGGTTACGCTTAAGCCTTCCGACAAAAGACGCACGGCTTCGCTTGCTTTCAGCTTTAGAAGATATTTGTGGACACCGAATCCCGCATGCATTGCAAACACGCGCTTCAGTCCCGTTTCGCTTACGCTGCAGCTGCGGGCGATTTCGCCGACTGTCGGGGAGGCGTATAAATTTTCCTTCATATAATTAACCGCCTTTGAAAATACCGCCGTGTCTGTGTCGGGATGCGGTGCGGATATACAGCCGTTTTCCGAAAGGTATAAAAATAATTGCGTTATATAAGTTGATACCGTTTGCAGAAATAAGCTGTTATCCATGTTTTCGATATGTTTATTAAATCCTGTATAAGGCGGCGCAATTTTTGAACGGATATATCCTAAAAACGAACTTACGGTGTCTGTCTGCACATCGTTTAGCATAAACACCTTCTTTTTGAAAAAATCCGCACCTTCGCCGTCCATAGAAAAGGAAAATATAAATAAATTAGTGCCGCAGTCCTTTTCGACTTCTATTTTGTGCATCTCCATAGGCTGATGGAAAATAATATTACCTTTTGTCAGACGGTAAATACATTCGTCACCGGTTATTACGGCTTCGCCACCGGTGACAATGACACACTCCCAGAAATTATGAGTTTCGCCGGGGAAAACAAAGCCTTTTTCATATCTGTTTTCAAACATTGAGTATATGCAGGATATGTTTATATATTCCGGAATTTTGTAAGGTTTAAGCATTGTTGTCTCCTTTTTGGACTGAAATTATATATTATATGCCTATTTTTGTATATACATTTGAATTTGGGTATAGTATAATTGTAGCATAAGTTAAGCGATATGTAAAGGAGAACTTAAATATGAATGATATAAAGGTTGCATTTATCGGATTGGGCTGCCGCGGATTGTTATTGTTAAAGGACGTTGTTTTGCCGCAAAAGCAGTGCAGCGTTACGGCGGTATGTGATGCATACACGGACAGAGCAGAAGCCGGGGCAGAGGCTGTGCGTGACGCCGGCGGAAATCCGGCGGTTTATACTGACTGCATGGAAGCTGTTGCCGACAAAAATGTTAATACGGTAATAATTGCGAGCGCGTGGGAAAGCCATGTAGATATCGCCGTTGCCGCAATGGAGGCAGGCAAAGCCGTGGCAATGGAGGTAGGAGGAGCGTATTCTGTAAAGCAGTGTTGGCGTCTTGTGGAAACATATGAGAAAACGAAAACGCCGTTTATGTTTTTGGAAAACTGCTGTTTCGGCAAGCGCGAAATGATGGTTTTGAATATGGCGGAAAAAGGGCTGCTCGGCGAAATTGTGCACTGCAGCGGCGGATATCACCATGATTTGCGCCATGAAGTGTCATTCGGAATTGAAAACAGACACTATCGACTGAGAAATTATCTTAACAGAAACTGCGAAAATTATCCCACTCATGAGCTTGGTCCGATTGCAAAAATACTGAAAATAAACAGGGGAAACAGAATGTTGACCCTCTCCTCAACTGCATCAAAATCCCGCGGGCTTCACGAGTACATAAAAAAGAATAAATCTGACGACACAAAGCTTTTAAATACAGAGTTTGCTCAGGGGGATATTGTAACAACGGTTATCAAATGCGCAGGCGGCGAAACAATTGTGCTTACTTTGGATACAACTCTGCCGCGCTTTTATTCCCGCGGTTTTACCGTCCGCGGAACAAAAGGCATGTATGAGGAGGCTACCGACTCCGTGTTTATTGATACGCCGGAGGACGCCGCCCATGATTTTGATTGGCGAAAAACTTGCTCCGGCAATGCCGAAAAATATGCCGGGGAGTATGAGCATCCCGTGTGGAAAAAGTATATCGCCGAAGGAGTGCAAGGTACTCATGACGGTATGGACTGGCTTGAGTTTAAGACATTTTTCGAGTGCCTTAAAAACGATATGCCCATGCCTGTAGACGTGTATGACGCCGCTTCGTGGATGGCCGTAACGGCACTCTCAGAGGGTTCTGTTGCAATGGGCGGTCAGGTGGTTGAAATTCCCGATTTTACAGACGGCAAATGGCTTAATTTATGATTTTTTGGCACAGGCTATTGACTTTTTTGCAATTTCGTTGTAAAATAGTGCCTGTGCCTCCTTAGTTAAATGGATATAACAAGCACCTCCTAAGGGGAAGTGGTTCCGCCATCAAACGGGGGCATATCTTTTCATATGTCTCAGTAGCTCAGCTGGATAGAGCACCGCCCTCCTAAGGCGGGTGCCGGAGGTTCAAATCCTCTCTGGGACGCCAGAAAGCACCGCTTTTGCGGTGCTTTTCATTACTTATAAAAGCTCTGAGAACATTTTTGCCGTTTTTTCGTCAAAGTCCGGAAGATTTTCGTGACCGTAATCCGGGTAGATAACCATATTTTTTTCCGAGGTAATTCTGTTGTAAATCGCAAACTGTGTTGATGGAGGGCAGGTTGTGTCCATAAGCCCGGTGCCGAACATGATTTTTGCTTTAATTCTGTTTGCCATATTGTGCAAATCTATGTAGCCAAGCTTTGTGAAAATCTCGTTTTCGCGTTCGTGCCGCGGGTCAAATGAACGAAAATATTCTTTTATTTCCGAATAAGCATTCATGGCAAGATCCATATCCCAAACACGTTTATAGTCCGATAAAAACGGGAAACACGGTGCAGCCATCTTAAGTTCGGGAACAAGGCACGTACACGCTACGGTAAGCGCTCCGCCCTGTGAGCCGCCGAAGGCAGCCATTTTGGTGCCGTCCACCTGCTCAAGATTTGAAACAACACGGGCAAGCATCGCGGTATCCAAAAACACGTTGCGGTAGTAAAGGTTGTCCGGGTCGGGGTCGGCAAGACCTCTTATGATCTGTCCGTGCAGAGTGTTTCCGTCAACCGGGTTTTTGTCCGTCGATTTGCCGCCCTGACCGCGGCAGTCCATTCCGGCAACAACAAAGCCCATTGCCGCAAAACCGGCATAATACATCCAGTTTGCGCTTGCGCCCCAGTAGCCGTGGAAGTGCAGAAGCGCCGGGGCTTTTTTATTCAGGTTTTTAGGTATTAAAAGCTTTGCGTGAACCCTGCCGTTTCTTGTTCCGTCATAGTATAAATCATAACAATCCGCAAAAGGAAGCTGAAAATCATTTTTTACAAGCTCCGTTTTGGGGTCGGTTTCTCTCATTTCTTTAAGTCCGCGTTCCCAGTATTCGTCAAAATCATCAGGTCTGGGATTTGTACCCATGTAGCTTTTAAGCTGTTCCAAGGGCATATCAACAATAGGCATAAAAACTCCTCCAACAATAAAATTCCCATCAATTATATACCTTAAAAAGTAATTTGTCAATACATTATTTTAATTTACTTTTCCTGTATTTTAAAGGTGATATTTCATATTTCTTTTTAAACATTTTACTAAAGTACTGTGCGCTTGAAAATCCGGTTTTAAGGGAAATCTGTTCAATCGATTCATCGGTTTGCGTGAGCAGATGTGCGGCGTGTTCGAGTTGTTTTCCGGTAATGTATTCTCCGGCGGTTTTTCCGTAAAATTTCCGTATGTTGTTGTAGAGTGCGCTGGGCGAACAGCCTACCCCGGCGGCAATTTCGTCAATTGTTATGCGGTGGTCGATGTTTTGTTCAATATATGAGTCTACAGCTTCGGCGAGAGAGTTTTTTAGCGGAGTTACCATGTTTTCAAGCAGTATGTACCGCGCAAGCATTTGCGAAATCGAAATAATGCTTTTTATCTCCTTGTCGCTGTAGATTTTCCGTTTGCGGTACAGGCGGTCAAGCTCCGGGTCATCAAAGTTTTTTATGTCATTATTCTTTATCTGACCGTACAGCAGGTAGCATATTATTTCGGAGTTGTATGTAATGGGCACACAAATGTCGGTGAGCCCCGCGTGGCACACTTTTGTTTCGATTCTGCCGCTTTTTTTGCATCTGTTTAAAAGCTCAATATCCGAGCAGCGGCACCTGTGGTCGCCGCTTTTTTGAACGTATTTGCAAAATCCGTTGTTTTGATTTGTATGTACTCCGAATGACACGAAGTTTTCGTCTAAAATGGTTATATTTATTCCCGTAACGTTGGAAAAGTCGTGAAGTACGCTGCTGAGCTTTTCTTTGTCGAAATTGAATTTCATGCCGAAAACACCACCTGAAAGAATAATATCACAAACAGCACTATATTGCAACAAAAATACAATATAGTGCAAAAAAACAATATAAAATTACCTTGTGTTATGTCTTGTAATGATATATAATACGTCTGTGAAGGAGGGACGATATGTATAAAATTTCGGTTCCGTTAAACAGCGATAAAACGGCTTCGGAATGCGATGCGGTTTTAAAACAGCTAAAGCGTGCCGGGGTTGACAGAGTGTTTCTTTCCATAGGTCAGTACAAGACCGATGGGGAAGAACGCAAAAAGACATTTAAAACACTCAAAGAAAACTGTGAATTTTTTAAAAAACACGGCTTTGACACAGGCGTGTGGATGTGGGCGTTTTACAGTGACGCGCCTACCGGATTTGAACATATAACAGGGGCAAACGGCGGCGTTAATAAGCAGTTTAAACTGCACAGCTGAGATTTGCGGCGGCCGCGCAGTTGTTTCGGAAATACAGCCGTTTTCATTTGCGGCATTTGAAATGGAGGAATATATATGACAAACTTTAAAATTTACGATTACCCGGCAGAGGAGCATTATGACGGAGAATACACGGTAGAGGCGGAGGGAA
>CAJLYO010000116.1 GCA_905210885.1 uncultured Eubacteriales bacterium
TGCAGCCACGTTGCCGGAACGGCAAAGGCTGTGGAGCTTGGCGAAACGGAGGGGGCTCTCAGCGGTATTGCGATAGGCTTTGCCGGTGTGTTTACCGTGCTTTGGGTGCTTCTTGTTTAAAAAATTAAAAATTTTCAAAAAAGTATATACAAATTTTTCTTATTATGCTATACTTAATTATGTGCGAGAATTTGTTTGATATTACGGAGGTTGTAAAAATGGCAGAAATACGATATAATCCACTTACAAACGACTGGGTAATGATTGCGTCCCACAGACAGGGCAGACCCCAGATGCCCAAGGACTGGTGTCCGTTTTGTCCGGGTTCGGGAAAGGTTCCGGACCATTTTGACGTTTATGAATATGACAATGATTTTCCGGCGCTTTCGCAAAATCCCCCTGCTCCGGACGATGTTAAAACCGACTTTTACAAAACCGCTCCTTCTTACGGAAAATGCGAGGTAATTCTGTATTCTCCAGAACATACCGTAACTTTGCCGGAGCTTCCCTTAGACCATGTTGTTAAGCTTGTTAACCTTTGGACGGAACGCTACATAGCCCTGAAGGCTGACGAGAAAATCAAATATGTTTTCATTTTTGAAAACAGAGGTGAGGTTGTAGGCGTTACAATGCCCCACCCCCACGGTCAGATTTACGGTTATCCCTTTATCCCCAAGAAAATTGCTCTTGAAATGGAAAACAGCAAAAAGTACGAGGCGGAACACGGACGCTGCATGTTCTGCGATATGCTTGCGGACGAAATGAAATACGGCGACAGAGTTATAATCGAAAATGACGATTTTGTTGCTTTTCTGCCGTTTTTTACGGAATATCCCTACGGAATGTATATAATGTCAAAGAAACACAAGCAGTCCCTCGACCAGTTTAACGACAGCGAAAAACGCAATCTTGCAAAAATCGTGCGCGAGGTTGCCGGAACTCTTGACAGCCTGTTTGACTTCACCTTCCCGTACATGATGTGCATGCAGAATGCACCGGTAAACTCGGGTGATGTGGATAATTTCCACTTCCAGATTCAGTTCTTCCCGCCCATGAGGTCGGCTGATAAAATCAAATTCAACGCTTCAAGCGAAACAGGCGCGTGGGCGCACTGCAATCCCACATGCCCCGAGGAAAAAGCTGTTGAGTTAAGAGCGGCTTACAAGAAATTTTTGGAGAAAGACGGAAAGGATAAATAATAATGAACGTTTCTGAAATTAAAAAACAGTTTTTGGAGATATACGGCGGCAGCGAGGACGATTTGAGAGTTTTCGCTTCACCCGGACGCGTTAACTTAATCGGCGAGCATACCGACTATAACGGCGGTTACGTTTTTCCGGCGGCGCTTACCATGCGCACAACAATTGTTGCAAGAAAGAGGAACGACAATATCGTTAACATGGCAGCAACGGATTTGCCCGACAGAGTGGAGTTAAAGCTTGACGATATCGGCGCGTATAAGGATTTGTGGTGGGGTAACTACCAGGCGGGAATTATTGCCGAAATGCTAAAGGGCGGCTACGAAATCGTAGGCTGTGACATGCTGTTTGACGACACAACGCCCCACGGCGGCGGTCTTTCGTCTTCTGCGGCAATTGAGGTTGCCACAGCACTTACCTTTGCAACTTTTTCAAACGAGGCAAAGGGCATTGACGCGCCTGTTGACATGATAGAAATGGCGAAAATAAGCCAGGCGGCAGAGCATAATTACGTAGGCGTAAACTGCGGAATCATGGACCAGTTTGCCTCCGCAATGGGTAAAAAGGATATGCTTATTCTGCTTAACTGCAAGGATTTGTCCTATGACCTTATCCCTATTAAAATGGACGGTTGCAAGATAGTTGTTTCAAATACAAACAAAAAGCGCAGCCTTGCGGATTCAAAGTACAACGAAAGACGTTCTGAATGTGAAGCCGGACTTGAAATTTTAAAAACCGCAATGCCGGATAAGACCTGTCTGGGTGATATTTCCGTGGAGGAATTTGAAAAGCATAAGATGCTTATTGAAAATGAAACCGTAAGAAGGCGCTGCGAGCATGTTATATATGAGGACGACAGAGTTTTAAAAAGCGTTGAGGCGCTTAAAAACAACGACATAGAAGCCTTCGGAAAATATATGATAGGCTCTCATAATTCTCTGCGCGATTTGTACGAAGTAACAGGTATTGAGCTTGACACTCTCGTTGAGGAGGCTTTGAAAATCGACGGAGTTATAGGCTCGCGTATGACAGGCGCAGGATTCGGCGGCTGCACGGTAAGCATTATAAAGGACGATGCCGTTGATAAGTACATTGAAAGCTGCGGAAAAGCGTACGAGGCAAAAATCGGCTACGCACCGTCATTCTATATTTCGGAAATCGGAAACGGCGGCTGTGAGTTAAAATAATTTTTTATGAGGTGACCCTTTTTGGTATCAAAAGTTAAGTCATGCGGACTTGCCGGAATTGAAGGCTTTATAATTGACGTTGAGGTGGACCTGTCTTCGGGTCTGCCTGCTTTTGATATCGTGGGGCTGCCCGATGCCGGAGTTAAGGAAAGCCGTGAAAGAGTAAAGGCGGCAATTAAAAACTGCGGCTTTAACATGCCCATTAAGCGCATTGTGGTTAACATGGCGCCGGCAGATGTTAAAAAGGAAGGCTCGGTTTACGATTTACCCATTGCCGTTGCCCTTCTTTCCCTGTCCGACCAGTTAAAGTGCGCTGATATAGGCGATTACATGCTGTGCGGCGAGCTGTCGTTAGACGGCGCGGTACGGCACATTAACGGTGCATTGCCCATGGCAGTTACCGCGCGCGAACACGGAATTAAAAACATAATCCTGCCTTTGGCAAACGCCAAGGAAGCGGCTGTTGTTGACGGAATAAACGTGTTCGGCGCAAGAGATTTGTATGAAGTTGTGCGGCACTTAAGCGGAGAGGCTCCTTTAAGCCCGATTAGTGTGGATTTGGAAGATGTATTTTCAAACAAAGCTTCGTACATGTTCGATTTTGCCGATGTTAAAGGGCAGGACAGCGTTAAGCGTGCCGTGGAGGTGGCGGTCGCCGGAGGGCATAACATAATAATGATAGGAAGTCCGGGCAGCGGTAAGTCCATGATTGCAAAGCGCATACCGGGAATTTTGCCGGACCTTACGTTTGCCGAGGCGATTGAAACCACAAAAATTCACTCTATCGCCGGAACGCTTCCCGAAGATGTTACGATTTTGACGGACAGACCGTACAGAAGTCCACACCACAGCGTTTCCGCCGTGGGACTTATCGGCGGAGGAACAATCCCTAAGCCGGGTGAGATTTCTCTTGCCCATAACGGCGTTTTGTTTCTGGACGAGCTGCCGGAGTTTTCACGCCAGACACTTGAGGTTATGCGCCAGCCGTTAGAGGACGGCTGCGTTACCGTTTCCAGAATTAATGCGACGTATACATATCCGGCAAATGTTTTGTTTGTTGCGTCCATGAACCCGTGTAAATGCGGATATTTCGGTGACAGAAATCACCGCTGCACCTGTACGCCGAACGATATTGCCCGGTATGTGGGGAAAATCAGCGGTCCGTTACTGGACAGAATTGACATTCATATTGAGGTTCCTGCTGTTCGGTACGACGATTTGCAGTCAACGGAAAAAACGGAAACCAGTGCGGATATAAAAGCACGCGTGGATAAAGCGCGGAAAATTCAGACCGCACGCTATGCCGGAACGGGAATATACAGCAATTCACAAATGACCGCGGCAATGATACGCGAGTATTGCAAGCTGACCATGGATGCCCGCAGAATGTTGAAAAATGCCTTTGAAACCCTCGGTCTTTCGGCGCGCGCCCACGACAGAATACTTAAGGTTGCCCGAACCGTGGCGGACCTTGAAGGTGTTGAGCAAATAGAGTTCAGACACATAGCGGAGGCTATACAGTACCGCAGTCTTGACAGAAAATATTGGATGCAGTAAGGAGCAGTTTGTTTTGAATATAGTATTGGTAGAGCCGGAAATACCTCAGAATACCGGCAACATAGCAAGAACCTGTGCGGCAACAGGCGCAAAACTTCACCTTGTAGGTCCCATGGGGTTTGTTATAGATGATAAAAAACTGAAAAGGGCCGGACTTGACTACTGGCATCTTTTGGACATTGAATATTACGACAGCCTTGACGAGTTTTTGGAACAGCATAAGGGCTGTGAGATGTTTTATTATACCACAAAAGCGCCGCGCAATCACACAGAGATAAGCTATCCCGAGGATTGTTATCTGCTTTTCGGTAAGGAAACCAAGGGACTTCCGGAACGGCTTTTAAAAGATAATTATGAAAAATGCGTAAGGATACCCATGATATCCGATGCGCGCAGCCTTAATCTGTCAAATTCCGTTGCCATTGCGGCTTACGAATACCTAAGACAGCACGGCTTTGAAAATTTGGAACAGGAGGGTCATCTGCATGGAACGTATTAAAATTATCACCGACAGCGCTGCTGATATTCCGGCAGAGCTTGCGCAAAAATACAATATAACGGTTTTACCCCTTTGCGTTGTTATAGACGGAAAGGTTTATTACGAGGGCAGGGATTTTACGCCCAGGGAATACTACAAGCTTATGAGCGAGCTTAAGGAAATTCCAACTACGTCTATGGTTCCTGCGGAAATGCTCAGGCAGGAATTTGAAAAGAATCTTACGGAGTATGATAAACAGATTTATATTACCATATCCGCAAAGTCAAGCGGCGGCTATCAGGCGGCACACCTTATGAAAACTCAGCTTGAGGAGGAAACAGGCAAGCCGTCCAATATAACTATTCTTGACAGCAAATCCTTTACCATGGTTTACGGCAGAATTGTAATTAAAATGGCTCAGATGGCGGCAGACGGCTGTTCATATGATGAAATTATAAACTTTTTTAACACCGAAATGCCCAAGAGTACCGCGTTTTTCATGGTGGACGATTTAATTCACCTGAAAAAAGGCGGCAGAATAAACCCCGGAGTTGCAATTTTGGGTACACTTCTTAATATTAAACCGATTTTAACCATTAATGACGGTCTTGTGGACGCGTATAAGAAAGAACGCGGAAAAAACAGAGCTCTTGAAAATATGGTTAATTACGCAATCGAGCAAATGTCCGACCCGTCGGAAAACGAAATTTGGATTGCAAACGGGTATGCAGATGAGGATTGCGCCGTTGTTACGGAGAAGCTTAAGTCAAAAATAACGCCGAAAAGCATTTCTCACTGTGAAATCGGCTGTGTTATAGGCACTCATGCAGGGCCGGGACTCGTGGGAATTATTTTTTCTAAGTAAGGTGGAATTGTTTTGAGAATTTTAATGGTTTTAATGGGACTGGAAATAGGCGGTGCGGAAACTCACGTTACCGAGCTTGCAATTGCTCTTAAAGACCGCGGATACGATATTGAGGTTGCCTCAAACGGCGGTGTTTACGCGCAGGAACTTGAACAGCACGGAATTATGCATCACTGCCTTCCTCTTAACAGGCGCAAGGCATCAGCCCTTATAAAATCATATAAGGGGCTTAAAAAACTGATTATGCGCGGCAAGTATGACATTGTTCATGCCCATGCACGTATTCCCGGTTTTTTATGCGGACTTTTGCAGAAAAAGCTGAATTTCAGATTTATAACCACAACCCACTGGGTGTTTAAGACCGGACCGGTTTTAAACAGAGTTACAAACTGGGGCGAGTACGCCATCGCGGTAAGTGACGACATAAAGCAGTATCTTATTGATAATTACGATATGCCGGAGGGCAGAATTTCCGTTACCGTAAACGGAATCAATATGGAAAAGTTTTCACCGACGGTTCGCTGTGATGAGGTTTTTGACGAGTTTTCTCTTGACAAAGATAAGCGCACCATTGTGTACGTAAGCCGTATGGATACCGACAGAAGCCTTGCGGCACATCAGCTCATTGCGTGCGCGCCCGAGCTTGAACGGCTGTACCCCGGGATACAGATAATTATTGTGGGCGGCGGAAACGATTATGACGCCGTTAAAGACGAAG
>CAJLYO010000117.1 GCA_905210885.1 uncultured Eubacteriales bacterium
CCTGCGGCTAAACCGGCACCGGCATCCTCTGGCGCAGCAGGCAGTGTTTCCGTTGACGCACCTATGCCCGGCAGTGTAATCAAGGTTAACGTTAAGGTCGGCGACAAGGTTACAAACGGTCAGGCTCTCATAATACTTGAGGCTATGAAAATGGAAAACGAAATCGCTTCACCGGCTGACGGTGTTGTGGCTTCGATCAATGTTTCACAGGGCGACAGCGTTAACACAGGCGATGTTTTGATAACCCTTAACTGATTTAAACAATATAAAAATTAGGAAAGGGTGATATAAAGTGAATCTGTTGATTAACGGATTTGTCGGTTTTTTTCAGAGTACTGCCGTGTACAGAATTTTCACACAGGGCAGCGGCTTGTTCTCTGTTGCCTCAATTGATTTAGGCACAATTATAATGATCGGTATAGCATGCATTCTGATTTACCTTGCGGTTGTAAAGGGCTTTGAGCCGCTTTTGCTTCTGCCTATGGCGTTTGGTATGCTGCTTGCCAATATTCCCGGTGCAAATATTATGCACAATGAGTTTTTCGTAGGTAACGGCGAGGAACACTTTGTTATAGATTACGGAAAAGTCCTGCGCGAGGGCGGCTTGTTTGATATGCTTTATCTCGGCGTTAAGCTTGGTGTGTATCCGTCCCTTATATTCCTCGGAATCGGCGCTATGACGGACTTCAGCCCTCTTATTTCAAACCCGAAGAGCCTTATGCTCGGTGCTGCGGCACAGCTCGGTGTTTTCGTGGCGTTTCTGGGCGCAATGGCTTCCGGATATTTTTCGCTCGGTCAGGGAATGTCAATCGGTATCATCGGCGGCGCCGACGGTCCGACGGCTATTTTGGTTACAAAGCAGCTTGCGGCTTCGCTTTTGCCGGCGATTGCAATTGCCGCTTACTCATACATGGCGCTTATTCCTATTATCCAGCCGCCTATTATGAAGCTTCTTACAACAAAGAAGCAGCGTGCCATAAAGATGGAACAGTTAAAGCCGGTAAGCAAGACGGAAAGAATACTTTTCCCCATTGTTGTTTCGGTTATAGTTGCACTTATCGTTCCGGACGCGGTTCCCTTGGTTGGTATGCTTATGCTGGGTAACCTGTTTAAGGAGTGCGGAGTTGCGGACAGACTTTCAAAAACCGCGCAGAATGAGCTTATAAACATTGTTACAATATTCCTTGCGGTTTCTGTCGGCGCGACAGCTTCTGCGGATACTTTCTTAAGCATTCAGACTCTGCTTATTGTGGCTCTCGGTCTTATCGCATTCAGTATC
The DNA here is from genome assembly GCA_905210885.1 of uncultured Eubacteriales bacterium. Classification (GTDB taxonomy): domain Bacteria; phylum Bacillota; class Clostridia; order Monoglobales; family Firm-18; genus CAJLYO01. The sequence goes on from CAJLYO010000117.1 coordinate 1,280, forward strand.
AGTACTGCCGGCGGTTTGCTGGGCGGTCAGGTTATGTGCTTTTTAACAAAGGGTAAGGTTAACCCTCTTATCGGTTCGGCAGGCGTTTCCGCCGTTCCTATGGCAGCACGTGTTTCTCAGGATGTGGGACGTAAGGAAAATCCGTCAAACTACCTGCTTATGCACGCAATGGGCCCGAATGTTGCAGGCGTTATCGGTTCTGCCGTTGCAGCCGGAACATTTTTGACATTCGCAAGAATTTTAGGTATTTTATAAAGGAGGAATTGTGATGGCTAAGGTTAAAATTACCGAAACCGTTTTAAGAGACGCACATCAGTCCCTTATAGCTACAAGAATGACAACTGCCGAAATGCTTCCCATTGTTGAGAAGCTTGACGATATAGGTTATTCTGCCCTGGAGGCATGGGGCGGCGCAACGTTTGACGCGTGTCTCAGATTTTTAAATGAGGATCCCTGGGAGCGTTTGAGAAAAATCAAAGACAAGGCTAAAAAAACACCTTTGCAGATGCTTTTCCGCGGTCAGAATATTTTGGGCTACCGTCATTATGCGGATGACGTTGTAGAGTATTTCGTTCAGAAATGCGTTGCAAACGGTATCGACATCATTAGAATTTTCGACGCATTAAACGATGTAAGAAACTTGAAAACAGCAATAAAGGCAACAAAGAAGGAAAAAGGACATGTTCAGGCTGCCTTTTCGTATACTATAAGCCCCGTACACAACAACGAATATTTCGTAAAGCTTTCAAAAGAGCTTGAAAGCATGGGTGCGGATTCAATTTGTATTAAGGATATGGCAGGTCTTTTGACTCCTTATACCGCGTATGATTTGGTTAAAGACCTTAAAAAGGCTGTTAAAATCCCGATTGAGCTGCACACTCACTATACAAGCGGTGTTGCTTCCATGACATATCTTAAGGCTATCGAAGCCGGCGTTGATATTGTGGACTGTGCAATTTCTCCCTTTGCAATGGGTACGTCACAGCCTCCTACGGAGCCGCTTGTTGCAACTCTTGCAGGTACTGAGTACGATACCGGTCTTTCTCTTGATAAGCTTTCCGAAATTGCGGACTACTTTAAGCCGATAAGAGAAAAGTACATGGCAAACGGTTTGCTTAACCCCAAGGTTTTGGGCGTTGATATTAACACATTAAAATATCAGGTGCCCGGCGGTATGCTCTCAAACCTTGTTTCACAGCTTAAACAGCAAAACGCCGAGGATAAGTTAGACGAGGTGTTAAAGGAAGTTCCGCGTGTAAGAAAAGATTTCGGTTATCCTCCGCTTGTTACACCCTCAAGCCAAATTGTGGGTACTCAGGCAGTGCTTAACGTTCTTATGGGCGAGCGTTATAAAATGGTTTCAAAGGAATCAAAAGGTATTGTCCGCGGTGAATACGGAAAAACCCCCGTTCCCATTGACCCCGAGTTCAGAAAGAAAATTATCGGAGACGAAAAGCCTATTGACTGCCGTCCCGCAGATTTGTTAAAGCCTGAGCTTGCAAAGCTTAAAAAGGAAGCCGCACCGTACGTTGAACAGGACGAGGACGTTTTGTCATACGCGCTGTTTGACCAGGTTGCAGTGAAATTCTTCGAGGCAAGAAAAGCCGGAAAGTACAAAATTGAAACATCGCTGGCTGACACAAATTCTAAAGTACATCCCTGCTGATTTTTTGGCGAGAGCTTGCTCTCGCCATCATTTTTCGAAAGGAAAGATGTTTTATGACAAATGATATTTTTGATAAAATCAGTCATCAGTACCCAAAATTCAGCAAAGGTCAGAAAAAAATTGCCGATTACATTACGGATAACTATGATAAGGCTGCATTTATGACTGCTGCAGTTTTAAGCGAGAAGGTGGGGGTAAGCTGTTCCACTGTTGTTCGTTTTGCGGTTGAGCTTGGCTATGACGGATACCCCATGCTCCAGGAGTCGCTGCAGAGAATGGTTCGCACGAAGCTTACTTCCGTTCAGCGAATGGAGGTCACTTCCGCGAGAATGGGGGATTCTGACATTCTTTCCACCATTCTTAACTATGATATCACAAAAATACGCCAAACTCTCGAGAATATTGATAAAGACGCTTTTAACAGCGCAATTACAACTATCCTGAATGCGAAAAAGATATATATTTTAGGTGTAAGAAGTGCGTCGGCGCTCGCCCAGTTTTTATATTTTTATCTTAATCTTATATTTGATAACATTGTAATTGTAAATGCCACAAGCGTTGGTGAAATGTTTGAACAGCTTTTAAGAATAGGCGAAAATGATGTTTTAATTGCCATAAGCTTTCCGCGGTATTCTTCCCGTACGGTTAAGGCTGTTAAGTATGCAAGCAATAATAAAGCGTCAGTTGTTGCCATAACAGACAGCGAAAATTCGCCCCTGAACGAATTTTCGACTCATACCCTTATTGCAAGGAGCGATATCGCGTCATTTGTCGATTCTCTTGTCGCACCGCTAAGCGTTATAAACGCTTTGGTTGCAGGACTCGGCATGCGTAAAAAGGACGAGGTTTCAAAGACCTTTGAAAAACTTGAAAAAATCTGGGACGAATATGACGTCTACAAAAATGCGGAGAACCTTAATGAAAAATAATGTTATTGTAATTGGTTCGGGACCTGCCGGTCTGGTTGCCGCGGCTGCGGCAGGGGAAAACGGCGCAAGTGTAACCGTTGTGGAAAAAAACAAGGTGCTTGCGAAAAAACTTCGCATAACGGGCAAAGGGCGGTGCAACATTACAAATTCCGCAGATATTTCGGAATTTATTTCCGCCGTGCGTACCAATCCGCGCTTTTTATACAGTGCCTTTTATTCCTTTACAAACGAGGACGTTATAAAGCTTATCAACAGTCTCGGCGTTCCTACGAAAACGGAAAGAGGAGGACGTGTTTTCCCTCAGTCCGATATGGCGCGCGATGTGGCTGAGGCGCTTGTCAGAAACGCAAAAAAACACGGCGCCCGTTTTGTAACCGGAAAGGTTACCGGGATAGATACGGCAGACGGAAAAGTGCGCGGCGTTACGCTTTCCGACGGAAAAAAGCTTGAGGCTGACAGCGTGATTTTGTGCACCGGCGGAAGGTCATATCCGCTGACCGGTTCAAACGGCGAGGGATATTTGATTGCCAAACGCTTGGGGCATACGGTTATAACGCCGAAACCCTCACTTGTTCCGCTGACTGTTGCCGAAAAATACGTTTCGGAACTCGAGGGTCTTTCACTGCGAAATATAGAAATCAAGGTTTACGGAAACGGTAAAAAGCCTGTCTACACCGACTTCGGCGAAATGGTATTTACTAAAAACGGTGTTTCCGGTCCGGTGATTTTAAGCGCAAGCGCTAACCTTAAAAATATTGAACAGAGCGGATACAAACTTGTTATTGACCTGAAACCGGCATTGGAGGAAGCGCAGCTTGACAGACGTGTTTTAAGGGATTTTGAGGAGAATATAAACAAAAACTTTGCAAATTCTCTTGACAAGCTGCTTCCGAAAAAACTGATACCGGTTATAATAGCTTTGTCCGGAATATCGGGCGAAACAAAGATTAATGCCGTCAGCAAAACTCGGCGGCTGGGGTTTGTACATTTACTTAAAAACCTTACTTTTGCCATAACCGGAACCGGAAGTATCGATGAGGCTATAATAACCTCCGGCGGTATTTCCGTAAAAGAAATCAATTCGTCCACAATGGAGTCAAAGCTGATTGGCGGTCTGTTTTTTGCAGGCGAAATCATAGATGTTGACGCATATACCGGCGGATACAATTTGCAAATTGCATACAGTACCGGCTATCTTGCCGGAAAAAGCACGAAAAAAGATGCCTGACACGGCATCTTTTTTATTATTATATTGCGTTGTATTTGTCTTCGCAGCTTCGCATGGCGAGTATTGTTTTTTCGATAAGTTCGTCTAATGTGACTTCCATCATTTCCGCACCGCGTTCTATAACTTCACGTGAGCAGCCGGCTGCAAAGCCTTTTGATTTGTATTTCTTTTTTACGGATTTTGTTTCCATGTCCGAAACGCTTTTTGACGGACGCATAAGCGCTGCGGCTCCGATAAGTCCGGTAAGCTCGTCTACGGCATATAAAACTTTTTCCATTTCATGTTCCGGTTTAACATCGACGGTGAGCATGTATCCGTGGCTTTCAACGGCGTGTATTACGGAGTCGTCGATACCTTCGTCTTCCATAATTTCTCTTGCCTTTATGCAGTGCTCATCGGGATACTGTTCAAAATCCAAATCGTGCAGCAAGCCTACAATACCCCAGAAATCAGGGTCATAGCCCATGCTTTCGGCAAAATACCTCATTACACCCTCTACGGTCACGGCGTGTTTTAAGTGAAACTCGTCTTTATTATACTTAGTGAGTAAATCCCATGCTTGTTCTCTTGTAATCATTTTAATCCCTCCGATTTGAATTATAGAGCTTTTATGAAAAAATGTCAAATATTTTTTATTTTTCTATTGACATATTGAAAATGCCGTGATATAATAAACCTATAAAACAGATAGGTAATAAGTAATTTGAGGTGAGCGAAATGCTTTT
>CAJLYO010000118.1 GCA_905210885.1 uncultured Eubacteriales bacterium
GCAGATTAATAAAGCGAAAATGCCGACCCATATCGAAATCAGCGCCGAGAACTACGGTCTTGCCAAGGACTCGGTTATATTGCTGGAGCAAATACGTACCATTGACAAAAAGCGCCTTAAGGAAAAAATAGGACATATTGATGAACCGCTTATTTCCAAGGTTAACGAGGCCCTTGCTGTAAGCTTCGGGCTTGAAATTTAAAAAACGGAAGGGGCAAAAACGCCCCTCCGGGTAATTACGGAGGTTACATATGAAAAGAGTATTGATTTCACTGATGGTTGCAACCGCACTGTTTTTGGGTGTGCTTGTAACGGTAAACTACGCGGCGCCCGGGGACGAAAGCGACCCTGTTGTAACGCAGAGCTATCTTAACGGAACGTTTCTCGATAAGGTTAAGGGGCTTGCGTCCGGCGGAAGCGGAGAAAGTTTTAAGGTTGTTGACGTTGCCGCAGGCAAAAAGCTTATATGCGGTGCCGGTACGGAACTTATTTTAAGAAAAGGCACCGGCGTTGTTATCGCAACGGAAAAAGGCGGTATAGCAAACGTTACCGCAAGCGTTGACCTCCCCAGCGGCGAGGCTGTTCCGGCAAACTCACTTCTTATCGTTCCGCTGGATGACGGACGAGGTTTTGTTGCCACTTCAGACGTTATAGTTATGGTTAAGGGCAGCTATGAGATTTCAAACGGGGAAATCGGATTTTAAAATATTTTAAAATATCGTCTGTAAGCCGCAGGAGCGCACGCCGCTTTCCTGCGGCTTTGTGCTATTTCATTCACAAATTTATTTTAAGCCGTACGGAGCGGCACTTGAGGGTGGCGTTCCTTGCCGGTACTAAGCAGAAGTTTGGATATTGAGTGCCGTTTCGGCGTTCAATTTTTGTATAATTAATGCTAAAACTGCATAAAATTACATACAAAGGAGTGTGTAATTTATGAGAAAAGACCCGAAGGCAGAACTTATTTCGGACATAATCAGGGCGCATACGGAGCTTGAAACGGCGCGTCACAACTACGATTACGTAACAGATGAGCTTGCGGAAATGTATGCATACAAAATAATAGCCGCACGGGTAAAGTGCGGCTATCTTATAAAAAAAGCAAAAGAAATGGGAATTAATTCACCTTTTCAGGCTCAGGATAGTCAGTTCCGAAGGTTTCAACGGTGACCTTTTCCATAACCTGAGGTGTAAGGGGCTTGTCGCGCATGTCGCGGCGTGTGTTAACAATAGCGTCGCATACGTCAAGTCCTTCCGTTACACAGCCGAAAGCCGCGTATTCGCCGTCTAAGTGGGGCGCGTCCTCGACCATGATGAAAAACTGGCTTCCGGCGCTGTCCTTATCCATTGCGCGTGCCATTGAGAGCACGCCTCTTTTATGTTCAAGGTCATTTTTAAAGCCGTTTGACGTAAATTCGCCCTTTATCGAATATCCCGGGCCGCCTATTCCTATGCCCTTGGGGTCGCCGCCCTGTATCATAAAGCCGGGGATTACGCGGTGGAATATAACTCCGTCATAAAATCCCGATTTTACCAGCGAAATAAAGTTGTTAACGGTGTTGGGCGCAATCTCCGGATAAAGTTCCGCCTTGATTTCCGCGCCGTTTTCCATTTTTATAGTTACTATGGGATTACTCATATAAAAATCTCCTCCTTATAAGCCACATTGCTGCTTTACCTGAAATGTGGATGTTCCGCCTGTTACATTCCGCAGATTTACGCAGGTTTCAAGGGATATTGCGTCATAAACGTCATTCTCGAAAAGCTCTGAAAACTCCTTAAACTCGCTTATGGTCATTTCCTCAATAGCCTTGTTTCTGCTTATGCAGTATGCCACGATTTCCCCTATCACCTTGTGAGCGTCACGGAAGGGCATACCTTTTTTAACAAGATAATCCGCCGCATCGGTAGCGTTTGTAAAGCCCTGTGCCGCCGCGGTGCGCATTTTGCCTTCGTTTACGCGCATGGTGCTTATCATGCTTTTGAACACAGGTATTGTCATTTTAACCGTGTCAACCGCGTCAAACACCTGCTCTTTGTCCTCCTGCATATCCTTATTGTATGCAAGGGGCAGTCCCTTCATAACGGTCAGAAGGGCGATAAGGTCGCCGTACACCCTGCCTGTCTTTCCGCGGGCAAGCTCCGCAACATCGGGATTTTTTTTCTGCGGCATAATGCTTGAACCGGTGGAGTAGGCATCGTCTAATTCCACAAAGCCGAATTCATTGCTTGACCACAGTATAATCTCCTCCGCAAACCGCGAGGTATGCATCATAATCATGCTTAAAACAAAGCACAGCTCAATTGCAAAATCCCTGTCCGATACGCCGTCCAAGCTGTTTTGTGTCACACCGTACATACCCAGCTTTTCCGCAACGGACTCCCTGTCCAAATCATAGGTAGTGCCTGCAAGGGCGCCGCTTCCCAGAGGGGAAATATTCATTCGCTCGGCACACTCGCGCAGACGGGAAATGTCGCGCTTGTACATTTCGTTATACGCAAGAAGGTGGTGTGAAAACAAAATAGGCTGCGCCTTCTGGAGATGAGTATATCCCGGCATTATGACCGAAATATATTTTCTTGCCATGGAGGAAAGTGTTTCCGTCAAATCGGCAAGCATATTGTAAATATCGTCACACTGCTCCCTTAAATAAAGCCGCAGATCCAGGGCAACCTGGTCGTTTCTGCTTCTGCCTGTGTGAAGCTGTTTTCCCACATCGCCGATACGCTCTATAAGCAGAGTTTCCACGTTCATGTGGATATCCTCCGCGTCAACGGAAAATTCCACCTTTCCGTTTTCTATATCCGAAAGAATTTCCTTCAGCGTTTTTATAATAAGCTCGCTGTTTTCCTTCGGGATAATATGACGGCTGCCAAGCATCTCGGCGTGGGCAATGCTTCCGGCAATGTCCTGCTTGTACATGCGGCTGTCAAAGCTGATTGACGAATTAAAGTCGTCAACTTTAGAGTCGGTTTCCTTTGAAAAGCGTCCGCCCCATAATTTCATGTTAACACTCCTTATTTATCCTTTAAAAGCATTGCTCTTACCTTAAGCGGCAAGCCGAATAGATTGATAAAGCCTTCTGCGTCCTTCTGGTTGTACACTTCGTCTGCCGAGAAAGTAGCCATCTCCTCGCTGTACAGCGAATAGGGGGATTTTGCACCGGCAGGGCTGCATACGCCTTTGTAAAGCTTCAGCTTAACCGTACCTGTAACGGTTTCCTGAGTTTTGTCAACAAATGCGGAAAGTGATTCGCGCAAAGGTGTGTACCAAAGTCCGTCATATACAAGTTCTGCAAACTTGTTTGAAATTTCCTGCTTAAAGTGCAGAGTCTGCTTGTCCAAGCACAGGTATTCAAGCTCTTTGTGAGCGGCATACAAAACAGTTCCGCCCGGAGTTTCGTAAACGCCGCGGCTCTTCATGCCCACAAGTCTGTTTTCAACGATATCGTCAATACCAACGCCGTTTTCGCCGGCAATCTTGTTAAGCTTTGTCAAAAGCTCTACAGCACCGTATGAAACGCCGTCGATTGAAACGGGAATACCCTTTTCAAAGCCGATTTCAACATATGTGGGTGTGTCGGGGGCTTTTTCCGGGGGTGTTATCATCTTTAAAATCTTGTCAAGCTTAGGCTCGTTCCACGGGTCCTCAAGGTCCATACCCTCATGCGACAGATGCCAGATGTTTCTGTCCATGCTGTAGTTATCCTCTTTTGTTACGGGCACGGGGATATTTCTTGCCTTTGCGTACTCGATTTCTTCTTCACGTGATTTAATGTCCCACATTCTCCAGGGAGCAATGATTTTCATTTCGGGAGCAAGCGCCTTTATCGTAAGCTCAAAACGAACCTGGTCGTTACCCTTACCGGTGCAGCCGTGGCATATAGCCGTTGCGCCCTCTTTTTTTGCAATTTCAACAATTCTCTTTGCAATGCAGGGACGTGCGTGGGAAGTTCCCAAAAGGTACTTGCCCTCATAAACTGCCTGTGCCTTAAGTGTGGGCCAGATGTAGTCTGTGATATATTCCTCCTGCAGATTTTCAATGTACAGCTTGGAAGCGCCGGTTTTTAAAGCCTTTTCCTCAAGACCGTCCGTTTCCTTTCCCTGACCTACGTCACCGCAAACCGCGATAACCTCGTAGTCATAATTTTCTTTCAGCCACGGAATGATAATTGACGTATCAAGTCCGCCCGAATATGCAAGAACAACTTTTTCCTTTGACATATTGAATTAACCTCCGATTAATGATATAATTATTATTGTAATACGATTCATCTCGTATAATAATACATTATAGCAAATAATTATGCAAAAATCAAGGAGTATTTAATGAAAATTTTAGGAATTGACCCCGGAATTGCAATTGTGGGCTTCGGAGTGATTGAATATGACGGTTTTAAGTTCAAAACAATAGACTACGGCGCCATTACCACACCGGCGCACACGCCCCTTCCGGCGCGGCTTAAAATGGTGTATGACGATATGAATTACGTCATAGAAAAATTCAAACCCGACCAGGTCGCAATAGAGGAATTATTTTTTAACAACAACGCAAAAACCGCCATTGCTGTGGGACAGGCAAGGGGAGTTTTGATACTGGCGGCGGAAAACAGAAAAATCCCGGTTTACGAATATACGCCCCTCCAGGTAAAGCAGGGAGTTGTTGGCTACGGAAGGGCTGATAAAAAACAGGTTCAGCAGATGGTGAAGGCAATGCTTTCTCTTCATGAAATTCCAAAGCCTGACGATACCGCCGACGCTCTTGCCATAGCGGTGTGTCATGCTCACACAAATTATTCTATAGTAAAGGGAGAATACTGATGTACGAATATATAAAAGGAACATTTGCATATGCAGGTGATAATTATGCAGTCGTGGACTCAAACGGAATAGGCTATAAAATCATAACGACCTCCGGCGGATTTGCCGGAATAACCCCCGGGACAAGCGTTACATATTATACAAAGCTCCATGTAAAAGAGGATGTTTTTGAGCTTTACGGATTTTTGTCAAGGGACGAGCGAACAATGTTTGAAACGCTGCTTTCGGTAAGCGGAGTAGGTCCGAAAGCCGCCATAAGCATTTTATCCACCCTGTCGCCCTCAAATCTTACGATAGCTATCGTCACCGATAACACAAAGGCGATAACCGCCTCCCCCGGAGTGGGTCCGAAGCTTGCAAAACGCATTATTCTTGAGCTTAAGGATAAAATCAGCACGGATAAAATTCTTTCGCCGGACGATAACCCGACGCAGGAGATAAGCTCCGAAAACGAGGCCATTGCCGCCCTCACCGCCTTGGGATACTCATTTGCCGATGCCGCCGCCGCGGTCGCAAATGCCCCCGGCGACCTTTCAACGGAGGAAACAATCAAATTTGCGCTGAAAAGTTTTTTGAAGTAAACTAAAACGTAATTGATTGGAGCAACAGAATGAATAAATTTGATAAGAAGAATGCCGAAATAGGCGAACGGATAAAAGAAATCAGATTAAAAAGGCATATGACACAGGAAACGCTTTCGGAAAATCAATATCAATAAATAGAGTTTGGCGAGTAAGTGAAGATGGACAATTGAGGGACTCTTGGGGAAAGTTGACTGATGTTTTTGAGATGCCAGAAGATATGTTTTTTGATTATTATTCCTCACTATCATCAAAAAAAGATACTTCATTTTTCGAGGAATGTCAAAATGAATATAATTACATTTATTCTCATATTCAAGATATTCCCTTTAGTAATGTTTGGATTGCCCTTAATCTTTATGATAAGCTTCCAAAGGGAAGTGAGATTCATTTAGGAATTTTTA
>CAJLYO010000119.1 GCA_905210885.1 uncultured Eubacteriales bacterium
TTGCGGTGCCGTCGGCACGGAGGGAATTGCTGCACACAAGCTCGCAAAGTCCGTCGTACTTATGCGCCGGGGACTTTTTCTCCGGCTTCATATCGTAAAGCTTAACCTTAACGCCGCGCTTTGATATCTGCCACGCCGCCTCGCAGCCGGCAAGCCCGGCGCCGATTACATTAACCGTCATTTACCATCACATTCCTCGTTTGAGCAGTATTCGATAACCTTGCCCCGCGACTTTTTTTCAAGCATTATGCTGCCGCATTTGGGGCATTTTTTGTTAAGTGGCTTATCCCACACCATAAAGTCGCATTCCGGATTATGCTCACAGCCGTAATAATCCTTGCCCCTTTTGGTCTTTTTAATCAAAATTTTGCCGCCGCATTTGGGGCAGTTAACTCCCGTTTCCTTTACAATGGGTTTTGCGTTACGGCATTCCGGGAAACCGGGGCACGCCAGGAATTTTCCGAATCTGCCCATTTTATACACCATCATTCTGCCGCATTTTTCGCATTTTACGTCGGAAACCTCGTCCTTTATTTCAATTTTTCCTATTTCGTCCTCGGCTTTTTCAAGGGTTTTCATAAAGGGGGCGTAAAAGTCCGAAATTATTTTAACCCAGTCCACAGACCCTGCCTCAACGTCGTCAAGACGTTTTTCCATGTTGGCGGTAAAGTCCACGTCAACTATATCCTTAAAATATTCTGCCATTAAGTCGTTAACCAGTATGCCAAGCTCCGTGGGGTACAGTGCCTTGCTCTTTTTTGCCACGTAGCCGCGCGCTAAAATTGTGCTTATTGTGGGGGCATAGGTACTTGGTCTGCCTATGCCGTCCTCCTCCATGGTTTTTATCAGGGTTGCCTCGGTGTAGCGTGCCGGAGGTTCGGTGAATTTTTGCGCCTCGGACAGCTTTAAAAGACTTACATTTTCGCCTTTTTCAAGTTCCGGAACCTTGCTTTCGTCCTTTTCCTTGCCGTCTGTGCTTTCGGTATAAACCCGGGTAAAACCGGCAAATTTTATTTTTGAACCGCTTGACTTAAACACATAGCCGTTTGCGGTAATATCCGCAGTCTGAGCGTCATAAACCGCGTTTTCCATCTGGCTTGCCACAAAGCGCTCCCATATAAGCTTATAAAGCTTGTACAAATCGGGGGTAACGCTGTCCTTTATCTTATCCGGCGTTATTGTAACATCAGAGGGGCGCACCGCCTCGTGAGCGTCCTGTGCGTTCTTTTTCGTCTTATAAACGCGGTAGCTTTTTGGCGCATACTCCTCGCCGTAATTTTTCTTTATAAAGTCAGACGCCGCTGCCTGAGCCTCGGCTGCGATTCTTAAGGAGTCCGTTCTCATGTACGTGATAAGACCCACAAGACCTATGCCGCCCACGTTTACGCCCTCGTAGAGCTGCTGCGCCGCCTGCATTGTGCGCCGTGCCGCAAAGCCTAACTTTCTGTTTGCCTCCTGCTGCATTGTGCTTGTTGTAAAGGGAGGCGCCGGGTTTCTGGACTTTGTGGTTTTCTTTACATCTGTTACGGTGTATTCCGCATTTTCAAGGTCTGCAAGGATTTTTCTTACCTGCGCCTCGTTTGTAAGCTCGATTTTTCCGTTTTTGCCGCCGTAAAATTTTGCGGCAAATTTCGCTTTCGGCTTAATTTTTGACAGCGAAGCGTCAATGTTCCAGTATTCCTTGGGTACAAACGCCTCTATTTCATGTTCTCTGTCCACTATAAGCTTTGTGGCAACGGACTGAACGCGTCCGGCGCTTAAGCCTTTTTTAACCTTTTTCCACAAAAGGGGACTGATTTTATAACCCACGATTCTGTCAAGGACGCGGCGCGCCTGCTGAGCGTCCACAAGGTTTATGTCAATGGCTCTGGGGTTTTTAACCGCACTTTGAACGGCGGATTTTGTAATCTCGTTAAAAGCAATGCGGTAGGTGTTTTTCTCGTCTATGCCCAGCGCCGCCGCCAGATGCCACGAAATAGCCTCTCCCTCGCGGTCGGGGTCGGTTGCAAGGTACACGCGCTTTGCGCTTTTGGCTTCCTTCTTAAGCTTTGCCATAAGGTCGCCTTTGCCGCGGATTGTGATGTAGCGCGGCTCAAAGTTATGCTCTGTATCTATTCCGAGAGTGCTTTTGGGCAGGTCACGCACATGACCCATGGAAGCCTCTACGGTGTAATTTTTACCTAAGTATTTCTTTATGGTTTTTGCTTTTGCCGGTGACTCGACTATAACAAGATAATCTGCCATAACTGCCTTCCTTTCATTTAAGTAAGTAGTATCGTCCGGGCATGGATTTAACCATGCCGCCAATTTCAAGCAGCATTAAATTCTGCGTAATTTTTGCGGTGTCCAGGCTGCAGCCGCTGCAAATTTCGTCAATGTGCACGGGGGTTTTCCTGCTTAAAAGGGACACAATTTCCTTTTGCTCCGGCGGAAGAAGCGCCGCCGCGTTTTCCATATGCGTTTCCGCGGCACTTTCCAAAAGTTCCGTGTCGTACTCGCGGTTTAATGCCTCAATAACATCAGAAGCGTCCGTCATAACATACGCGCCTTCCTTCATAAGCATGTTGGGCGCATAGCTTAAGGGATTGTCGATATTCCCGGGCAGGCAGAAAACGTCGCGCCCCTGCTCTAAGGCGCAGCGCGCGGTAATAAGCGTGCCGCTGTTTTTCTCGCCTTCGATAAACACAACCGCCGCGGAAAGTCCGCTCATTATTCTGTTTCGTCTGGGAAAGTTTGACGGCAAAGCCATCATTCCCGGAGAGTACTCCGAGATAACGCAGCCGTTGTTTTCGATAAGCTCCTTTAAATCGCGGTTTTCCGCCGGATACGCCGTTTCACAGCCCGTGCCCAGCACCGCAACCGTTATGCCTCCGGCTTTAATCGCGCCTCTTTGGGAAAGGCTGTCCACGCCCCTCGCCATGCCGCTTACCACAACGGCGCCTGCCTGGGCAAGCTCGTAGCCGATTTTAAAGCTCATTTTACAGCCGTAGTCCGACGGTCTGCGCGAGCCGACAATGGTAACCGGGGCAATTTCGTTGAAATTTACTTCCGCTCCCTTGGTATAAAGTATAAGCGGAGGAGAGAAAATATGCTTAAGTCTTTCCGGAAAATTTTCGTCAAATACCGGAATTATGCGTATATCCTCTTTCTCGCATTTTTCCATAATATCGTAAGCGCCCGAGGTATCCTTTTTCATAATTTCGTCTATCATAGAGTCTTTGATTCCGCGGATACCGCAAAGCGCCGGTTTGTCAGCGTTATAAACAGCTTCAAAGCTGCCGAATTTCTCATAAATGTCCATGGCGCGCTCACAGCCTATTCCCTTAATGCGGGAAAGCCACAGACAATACAGTAATTCATTCATTTTAAATCTACTCCGAAAAGTTTTTGATTGCATACATTGCAATTCCGGCCGCAACCGCGGCATTTATGGATTCCGCGCCGCCGCACATGGGGATTTTCACGGGCAGGTCGGCGTGTTTTTTTATTTCGTCGCACACCCCGAATGCCTCGCTGCCGATAACGAGGGCGGTTTTGCCGGAAAAATCCGCTTTGAAAATGTCAACCGCTCCGTCAAGCATTGTGACGGCCTTCGTGTAGCCTTCAAGGTTTAAAACGTCCCCGACAGTGCAGGATATGACCGGAACCCTGAATATTGAACCCATGGTGGAACGCACGGTTTTGGGGTTATACGGGTCGACGCATCCGTTTATTAAAAGCACCGCGCAAAAGCCGGCACATTCCGCGGTTCGGATAACGGTGCCTAAATTTCCCGGGTCGCGTATACCGTCGCAAACGATAATATTTCCCGAAATTTCGGAAATATCCCTTTGGGGCATGGTGCATACCGCCATTATGCCCTGGGGCGACACGGTGTCGGTAATGCCGGCGTACAGTTTTTCGCTTATGTGATATACATTATCATACCCCGGGTCGTCACCGCGGGTAATAATGTGTTTTGCACAGCCGGAATTAACCGCGTCCGCAACAATTCTTGCGCCCTCGGCAATAAACATATTATTTTTTGTTCTTCCGCTTTTTGAAAGCAGTTTACGTGCGGTTTTTAACACGCTGTTGTCAAATGAGGTTATTTCTTTCATATGCGTACCTTCCGTGGGTGTTTTGTGTGCGTTTGCGGTGTCAAGGCGTAACGTTGTTTGTCATCTCCGCTTGTCCGATAAATCCGGTTTGTACTAATCAAAAAGGGAACGCAATTACATTTTCGTAAGCGAACCCTTGATTTAAAAAGTGTTATTTACTTTCTTGCAGCCATTGCCTGCTCAGCGAGCTTAGCAAAAGCAGCTGCGTCCGAAACGGCGATTTCAGCAAGCATTTTTCTGTTAATGCTGATACCTGCTTTTTTAAGACCGTTCATCATAGTGCTGTAGTTGCAGCCGTTAGCACGTGCCGCAGCGTTGATTCTTGCAATCCAAAGCTGTCTGAAATCTCTCTTTTTAAGCTTTCTGCCGATGTAAGCGTGCTTTAACGCTTTCATAACCGCTTCGTTTGCGGTTTTAAACAGGGTATGTCTTGAGCCTCTGTAACCTTTGGCAAGCTTTAATACTTTTTTATGTCTTCTTCTGGTGTTCATTGCACCCTTTACTCTGGCCATTTATATGTTCCTCCTTAAATTACTGATTATTTGTACGGAATCAATTTCTTGATTACAGAAGCGTTTGCGGTTGAAGCGTAAGCTGTCTTGCGCAGACCTCTTTTTCTCTTAGTTGATTTCTTGTTAAGAATATGGCTGCGGAAAGCCTGTCCTCTTTTTACCTTGCCGCTTGCGGTGAGCTTAAATCTTTTAGCCGCACCTCTGTGAGTCTTGATTTTATTTGCCATTTATTACAACCCCTTTCGTTGTTTAAACTTATATTATTTATCACCTGCAGGCGATATAAACATTGCCATGCTTCTGCCTTCGAGCTTCGGCTTTTTGTCAACCGTGCCTACACCCTCGACAGCCTCGCCGAAGCGCACCAAAATCGCCTCGCCCAGTGACGCGTGGGTAACCTCTCTGCCTCTGAAACGGACAGAAACCTTAACCTTATCGCCGCTTTTTAAGAACTTGACTGCATTATTAACCTTTGTGAAAAAATCATGATCGTCAATATTCGGCGTAAGTCTTATTTCCTTTATGCTGACAACCTTTTGGTTTTTGCGCTGCTCTTTTTCCTTTTTCGCCATCTCGAAACGGTACTTGCCGTAGTCCATAATTTTGCATACGGGCGGCTTTGCCTGGGGAGCGATTTTAACCAGGTCAAGG
The DNA here is from genome assembly GCA_905210885.1 of uncultured Eubacteriales bacterium. Taxonomy (GTDB): domain Bacteria; phylum Bacillota; class Clostridia; order Monoglobales; family Firm-18; genus CAJLYO01. Next base: position 5,264 of record CAJLYO010000119.1, read on the forward strand.
TTCTTTGACGCGGCAATATCCAATGCCTTCGCCGACGACACTATGCCCAGCTGTTCTCCGTCGCTTCCGATTAAGCGAACCTCGGGGTCTCTGATTTTTTCGTTGATTAAAACTTCCTTGCTAATAATGCGCACCTCCAATAAAATATAATAAAAAAAGCGGACAGCAACAGCCATCCGCCAAAAAATCAATTGCATTCGCGACCGTAACAAATCATTTAAGTCCGTACGGTGAGAAGAATCTGCGGATAACTTCTGCTTTACTGAACAATAATACCACATTATTATAAATTTGTCAAGAGCTTTTTGAAAAATTTAATTTTCGGTACCGTCCCGGGGAAAAACCCGTCTTTTTTTTGAATATTCTGCCGAAATAGTACGCATCGCGGTAGCCGGTAAGGGCGGCGATTTCGGACAGGGTTTTGTCGGTGGTTTCAAGCAAAAGCGCCGCCGCGTTTATGCGCCTGTTTGCTATATACTCCCCCGGCGAA
>CAJLYO010000120.1 GCA_905210885.1 uncultured Eubacteriales bacterium
CGTAATATTTTTTGTACAGACGGCTGAAATAATTATAGTCCGAAAAACCTGCTTTTTCCGAAACCTCCGCTATTTGCAGCTCCCCGGACTTCAAAAGCCCGTGCGCGTATTCAAGACGCTTTTTTCTTATATATTCCGCCACGCCCATGCCGCAGTCTGCTTTAAATGCCTCGTAAAGCTTTGTGCGGCTTGTGTCCGCGTATTCGCATATGTCGGATATTTTAAGCTCTGTACCGAGATTTTCTTTTATATATTTCTTGGCAAGCCGTGTTATCCTGTTGTTGTCGGGCATTATCATTTCTTTAAGCAAAATATAGTTTGTGCATATTTCCAAAAGCTGTGCGGCGGCATTAATCTGCTTTTTACTGCGGTATCTTATTCCCTCCGGCGTACATGAAATATTGTAGCTTAGGTTGATTTCATCAACAAATTTTCGCAGTGCGGTTTTATCCTTTAAATCCGTAATTTGCCCGAACATCATGTATCCTATTATTTTATTGTGGTCTTTAAGGGGAATTGCCGCTTCTGTCAAACCGGAATGGCATTTGTATATGTAAATCTCCCCGGAGTCCTTGCACCTTTCAAATGCGGAAACGTCGCAGCTTCTGCATTCTTTGGCAAACAACCCCTCGGAATTTATAACAGAACAAAATCCGCACTTTTCCTTAGGATACGCCATAATCTCCGTATAATTTTCGTCAAACACCACTATTCTTATCCCTGAAAGTGTGTAAAAAAGCTCCAGCGTTTTTTCCAGTTCGTTCATATTAAGTTTAAGGCTCATAAATCCGACCTCCCGGACAAATTTACAATTTTCAAAATGAATTTGACTATAATTATACCACAAATTCTGATAAAATCAATAGTAAGAAACAAAAACAGTCTGAAAGGAATGGTATAAAATGAAAAAACAAACGTTTGCACTGTATTTCGGCAACAGGGGATTTTTCCCGGAAAGTCTTATCGCTTCTGCCCGTGACGAGGTTTCCGAGGCGGTTAAAGCCGCCGGGTTTGATTACATTATGCCCCCTGCGGATATGACCCGCTACGGCGCTGTCGAAACAAAGGACGAAGGAATGGTTTATGCAAGCTGGCTTAAAAACCACGAAGGCGAATATGACGGACTTATTATGTCCCTGCCGAATTTCAGCGATGAAAACGGCGCCGTTGCCGCTGTGCGTGACTGCGGCGTGCCGATTTTTATTCAGGCATATCCCGACGAAATAGGGAAAATGGATTTTGACCACCGCCGTGATTCATACTGCGGAAAATTTTCAATCTGCGATGTTTTCCATCAGTATAAAATCCCCTTTACTGTAATGGCACCCCACGTTGTGCACCCGAAGGATAAGGCATTTGCCGAAAACCTTAAGGATTTCGCCGCAGTATGCCGCGTTGTAAACGGAATGAAACGCTTTACCATAGGCGTTATCGGCGCAAGAACGACAAAGTTCAAAACTGTCCGCTATGACGAAATAACACTTCAAAAGTACGGCATCACCTGCGATACATACGATTTATCCGAGCTTTTCTACCGTGTAGAGCAAATGGACGATAACAGCGCCGCTGTGAAAGAAAAAATTGAAAGGCTTGTAAATTACACCGATTTTTCTATGGTTCCGCCGGAAAAAACAAAGACACTGGCGAAAGTGTCAGTTGCAATTGACGACATGATGAGAGAATATCATTTGGACTGCATAACACTGCGCTGCTGGGAGGAAATGCAGACGGTTTTGGGGGTTGCGCCGTGCGTGCTCTTAAGCGAACTTAACGACCGCGGAATTGTTGCCTCCTGCGAAATTGACCTTTGCTCTGCTATAAACATGTACTCAATGCTTTTGGCATCGCAAGAACCGACGGCATGTCTTGACTGGAACAACAATTACGGCGATGACCCGGACAAGGTTATCCTCTTCCACTGCGGTCCTGTTGCCCAAAGTCTTATGGAGGGCAAAGGCAGAGTTACCGACCACAAGATGTTTGCAAAAGGCTGCCCGGGCTGCGGCTGGGGCAGCAACGAAGGCAGAATTGCCGCATTCCCCATGACATATTCAAACTGCAAAACCGAGGACGGAAAGCTTACGTTTTACGCTGACAAAGGCGAATTTACAGGCGAACCGATAGAATACGAATTTTTCGGCTGTGGCGGCGTGGCGCATATTGACGATTTGCAGCGCAAGCTTATAACCCTTGCCAAAAACGGTTTCAGACACCACACTGCAATAGGCAAAGGCGATTTGACCAAAATATTAAAAGAAGCATTTACGACCTATTTAGGTTATGATATGATAGAATTGTAAAAGGAGGCCGAAAAAATGTATATCGGCGGACTTGACATAGGAACAAGCGGCTGTAAAATTGCGGTTTTTGACGAAAACGGAAAATTTGTAAAATGCGAGTATACGGAATATGACGTAAAACGCGGCGGAGGGCTGCATGAAATTGACCCTGTGGAAATATTCACCTGTGTAAAAAAAGTTATATCCAACCTTGAAATTTATGATTTGGCGGCGATTGCCGTTACAAGCTTCGGCGAAACATTTGTTATGCTTGACGAAAACGACAAGCCGTGCGCCCCGTCAATGCTGTACACAGACCCGCGGGGCAAAGAGGAATGCGACAAAATTTCGGCGCATTTCGGCAAGGAGAATCTTGCTTATTTAACAGGCGCAAAACCTCACGAAATGTATTCACTGCCAAAAATAATGTGGGTGAAGAATAACCTTCCGGAGCATTACGCAGCGGCGCGGCGTATACTTCTTATGCAGGATTACATAGTGTATATGCTGACCGGAAATGCCCAAATCGATTATTCTCTCGCCGCAAGAACAACGTGTTTTGACATAGAAAACAAATGCTGGTCGAACGAAATCCTGGATTACTGTGAAATTGACACGAACCTGCTTTCCGCTCCGGTACCCTCCGGAACGGACGCCGGGAAAGTCAAGGCTGACATTGCCGCAGAACTTTCGGTAAATCCCAAACTCAGAATTATTTCCGGCTGTCATGACCAGATTGCCGCCATGACAGGGGCAGGAATTTTTGAACGCGGCGAAGTAATGGACGGAACAGGAACCGTTGAGTGCGTGCCTGTGGTAACGGACAGCGTGCCAAAGGACTTCTCGCTGTTTGAATGCGGTTTTTCCTTCGCACCTCACATAAACGGAAAATATGCCTGCTATGCACTTTCGTATGCCGGCGGAGCGACACTTAAATGGTTTCGTGATAATTTTTCCGACAAATCCTATGCAGAGCTTGACAAAACCGTAGGCGATACTCCGACCGGTCTTCTTATCATGCCGCATTTTGCCGGTGCCGCAACGCCGTACATGGACACAGGCTCCAAAGCGGCAATAATAGGGCTTACGTTTGAGCACACAAAATCAGACATATACAAAGCGCTTATGGAGGGAACGGCACATGAAATTGCCGTTAACATCGAAACACTGAAAAAATACAGCCTTGTACCGCAAAAGCTTGTTGCAACAGGCGGCGGAGCACGCTCCGCGGTTTGGCTTCAAATCAAGGCAGATGTTCTGGGTGTTCCGGTTGCGGCACTTGATAACCGGGAAGTAGGAGCGGCAGGTACGGCATACCTTGCAGGCAAGGCAATTGGAATATATCCGGAAGGTATGCGCCTTGCAAGCATTACGGCTGTATACAAGCCAAATAAAGATAAACACAAAATATACCGTGAACAATTCAAAAAATACGCTAAAATTTACGGCATGTCAAAACAAATTTTAGGCTAAGGAGGAAAAATGCATGAACACAAATCCTTATATCGGCCACAGCACCCAGGTAAGCGGCGTTGAGGAACATATGCTTACAAAAGGCAAAGGCAAGGGAATGACGCTTTTGCAAATCAGAAACGGGCTGGGGCTTAACATTACACTGTCGGCAGACCGCGCTATGGACATTTCAAGGATAGAGTATCGGGGAACAAACATAGGATATTTTTCCCCCTGCGGATATGTCGCACCGCAGTTTTACGACAAAAACGGCAGCGGATTTTTAAAGTCCTTTACGGCAGGCTTTATGACCACGTGCGGCATAACCGCTGTGGGAAGTCCGTGCACCGATGAAGGCGAAACACTCCCCCTCCACGGAACGGTGTCGAATACGCCGTGCGAAAATTATTACTATACGGAAAATGATGATGAAATTAAGGTACACGCCGTTGTGCGCGATGCCGCGCTGTTTGACAAACAGCTGCTTTTGCACCGCACATTCACAGTATCCAAACACGAAAACTCCGTGCAAATAAACGACAGCGTTGAAAATATCGGCAGTTCCGCCTCGCCGTGCATGCTCCTCTATCACATTAATATCGGATATCCCATACTCAGCGAAAATGCGTTTTTAAACATTCCCCACCAACATGTAAAGGCAAGAAACGAACACGCGCAGGAGGATATAGACAACTGTCTTATCATGGAAAAACCTCAGCGCGGATACGAGGAACGCTGTTATTATTATGACGTTGCAGACAAAGACAACATAGGAACCGTGGGCATTTTTAACCCGAAGGAAAACCGCGGACTTACAATCAGCTTTGACAAATCGACCCTTGACTGCTTTACACAGTGGAAAATGATGGGTGAACACGAATACGTGCTTGGTCTTGAGCCCGGCAACTGCACACCGGACGGGCGCGACATAAACCGCCGTGACGGAATTTTAAAATTTGTAAATCCCGGCGAAAGTTATGACACAAATGTAAAAATTAAATTCACACAAAATTCGGAGGAAATAAAATGCTTGTAAATTTAAAAAATATACTACAAATCGCAGAGGCAGAAAAATGTGCCGTAGGCTCATTTAACACACCTAATTTTGAAAGCATGCGCGCAGTAATCGGCGCGGCAGAAGAGCTTAACACACCGGTAATAATCATGCATGCCCAGGTGCACGAGGAAATGGGACTTTGCAAAATGGACGAAATTGCGCCGATTATGCTGTTTATGGCAGACCGCGCGAAAGTGCCTGTGTGCGTTCATTTGGACCACGGCACGGACATTGACTATGTAAAACGCGGCATTGATTTGGGCTTTACTTCGGTTATGTATGACGGCTCGGAATGTTCGCTTGATTTAAACCGTGCCAATACCTGTATAATAAAGGAAATTGCCGCACGTGAAAATGTTTCGGTTGAAGCGGAAGTCGGCAGCATGGGTTCAAGAGAATCGGGTGAAAGCGGCGGTGAAAGTATTTATACCGACCCGGAAAAAGCGGCGGAATTTGTTGCCGCTACCGGTATAGACGCCCTTGCATGTGCTTTCGGCACTGCCCACGGTATTTATCTTAAAGAACCTAAACTTGACTTTGAACGTGTGTCAAAAATTCATTCAATGATAGATGTGCCAATAGTTATGCACGGAGGCAGCGGTGTATCACCGGAGGATTATAAAAAAGTAATCAAATGCGGCGTGCGCAAGGTTAACTATTACACATACATGGCAAAGGCAGGCGGCGAAGCTGTGCAGACTGCAAAGGACAAGACATTTTTCCACGACATTGCCTTGGCTGCGGAAAACGGCATGAAACAAAATGTAAAGGCGGCAATAAAGGTTTTTGCAGGTATCGAGCGTTAGCAGAATGCCGCTGTGCAGTTTACTTAAAGCACCATACAAATACCGTAGTTCACAAGAGTAACAGAAAAAAGCCGAAAAGTACAATTGTACTTTTCGGCTTTTTGGCAGGGGCAGAAGGACTTGAACCCTCGACACATGGTTTTGGAGACCAA
>CAJLYO010000121.1 GCA_905210885.1 uncultured Eubacteriales bacterium
ACTCTGTCAGGAAAAACAGAAGCATTTATTAAATCGGCAGGGTCTACTTCAAGAGCATCAGCGATATTGAAAAACACTTCCAAAGAAAACGGATGTGCAATGCCGGGCGCCTCAATGGCACTTATGTGCGAACGGCTGACACATGCCAGCTCCGCAAGCTTTTCCTGAGATAAACCTCTCATTTTACGGATTGTTGATATCGCAATACCTAATTGTATAAATCTGTCACGGTTCTTAAAACCTACCGTACCGCTCATTTGATACCCACCTCTTTCATGTATATTATTATACTTTAAACCAATGGTTATGTCTGTGTTCGTTGGTAAGCACTTGACTAAATTAGAGTGCAATAGTATAATTAAATATCAATAAGACCATATCAGCAAGCATTTATTGCACAAAAAATCATAAGGGGTGTAATTTAATGAGTAAAGATCATACCTGTTGTTTCTTCGGGCACAGGAAAATCGAAATTACAGACGAATTAACAAATCGTTTGAATACGGTTATTGAAAAATTAATTAGGTTTGAAAAAATTGATACTTTTTTATTTGGCAGTAAAAGTGAATTTGACGAACTGTGTTTAAAAACGGTGACAAAACTAAAAAAGAAATACACTCATATTAAACGAATTTATGTCAGGGCAGAGTTTCCATATATCAGCGATAGCTACAAAGCCTATCTTTTAGAAAGCTATGACGACACATATTACCCACGGCGGTTAACAAACGCAGGTCGAGCTGTGTATATCAAGCGTAATTATGAAATGATTGATAACAGTGATTTTTGTGTAACTTATTATGATGAAAATTATAAGCCTTATGTGCAAAAAAGCAGCGGTACAAGGCTTGCATATGATTATGCAAAAAAGAAAAATTTGATAATAATAAATGTAAGATAAAACATATATGTATTATTAAAGTGCCTACTTGTTTTTGCCGCTTATTTGTATTATAATAATTGCATAACAAAGTATTGAGGTTAGGCTATGCATGATATATGGAATCCGTGGCACGGCTGCAAAAAGTGCAGTGAAGGGTGCCAAAACTGCTATATGTATTTTTTAGACCGCACCCGTGACAGGGACGGCTCGGAAATTTACCGCACAAAATCGGGATTTAACTATCCCCTGCAAAAGTCCAGAAACGGCGAATACAAGGTAAAAAGCGGCGAGCTTATACGCGTATGCATGACCTCGGATTTTTTTCTTGAGGAGGCGGACGGCTGGCGGAATGACGCATGGGAAATTATGCGAAAACGCAGCGATGTGAAATTCTACCTTCTCACCAAGCGCCCGGAAAGGGTGGAAAAATGCCTGCCTTCCGATTGGGGTGACGGCTGGGAAAACATATTTTTTAACGTTACGTGCGAAAATCAGCGCAGAGCAGACGAGCGCATACCGATTTTGTTTTCGCTTCCGTTTAAACACAAGGGCATTATGTGCGCGCCGTTTATCGGCGAAATCAGCATAGAAAAATACCTTAAGGAAAATCAGATTGAACGCGTCACCTGCGGCGGCGAAAATTACGACGGCTCACGTCCGTGCAATTTTGACTGGGTAAAAAGACTTCGCGCCGAGTGCGTGAAATACAATATAACCTTTTGTTTTATCGAAACGGGGACCAACTTTATAAAAGACGGCAAAAAATACTTTATACCGAAAAAGTCTGTCCAAAGTGAGATGGCGCTTAAATCGGGAATGAATTTTACGGGAAAGCCGATAAATTTCAAACTTACGGACGAATTGGGGGCAATTATCCCGAAAGAAAACCTATATGTTCCGCACTACCGGGAAAACTGCGAAAAATGCGCAAGCCGGATTATCTGCAACGGCTGTTCGGACTGCGGAAAGTGTGAAAGGGGGCGGCGGCTATGAAAATTACAATATGCGACGATCAGAATAACGAGCTTGAAAACATTAAGCAGATTGTATCCGAATACGCAAAGACGTATCCGGAACTTCTTATTGAAATTAACTGTTTTTCAAATCCTCTCGACACGTTGGACGACATAAATAAAAATGGCGCACCGGATATTGCGCTGCTGGACATTTGCATGCCCGGAATTTTTGGCACGGAAATCGCAAAGGAAATTCAAAGTAAAAACGGTGATAACACGGATATAATTTTCCTTACCACAAGCTCCGATTTCGCCGTGGAAGCGTTTGCCATGCATGTAAATGACTATCTTACAAAGCCGTTTTCAAAAGAAAGACTTACAAGCACTCTTGATACAATTATTAAAAAAAGGCAAAAACGGCTGTTTGTGCCGATAACGTGCGGCAAGGAAATACACCGGATTGACTTATATCAGGTTATGTATATGGAATCGAAAAACCACAGCGTTGAAATATGCTTAAAAACAGGGAAAAATCTTAAAACGCGCACTGCTCTTGCGGATATAAAAAATCTGCTTAACGATATTGACGGTTTTATACCGGTAGGGGCTTCGTATATCGTGAATTTAAGGTGCGTGCAAAGTATTCTGCAAACCGGACTTATTATGATAAACGGACAAAACATTCCCGTTCCCAGACGCATAAGAAATGATGTTAAGGAACAGTACTTTGATTTTTACCGAAGGGAGGCAATGAAAAAATGATACATGTGTTTACGGTTTGTATTTTGCTCGCATTTTCGCACATGCTTTCATTTTGGGTAATGACGGAGCCGAAATATTCCGTGCGCAAAACAATGCTTATTTATTCGGTATTCTGCACTGCGTTTGTATGTATTCTTATGCTGTTTTACGCTATGCTCGGCAACGGTCCGGGATATTACGCCATAGGATTTACAAGCACGATTATTGTTGCGTTTGTAATTTTCGTACTTGCCTCCGCCGACCCGCTTTGCAAAAAGATTTTTCTGTTTATAAGCTACGCAAATGTGTTCAGCATGTTTGTGTGTATTTCGCTTATATTGTGCAGCATATTTTTTAAAGGAGCGCCGAACCTTGTTATATATTATGCAAGAAACATTATAAGGACGTTTATGTTTATTCCGACGGCTTTGATATACATACATTTTCTCCGTCCGACGGTGAGAGCCGTGTCCGGAAAACAGCGTAAAACATGGTACTCCATATCTGTTGTTTCGGTTTTGTTCTTAGTGATATTTGCATTGTTTCTGGTGTTATTCCATACCAAATACGAGCATATCAACATATACATCCCGTTTTTCGCCGTTTCCGTTTTGATTTACTGCTCGATTCTGTGGGTTATTTTCGGTACAATACGGTCTATGATAGACAAAAGCAATACGGAGCTGATTAACCAAAACGTTGCTTACCTACAGGGACAGCTTAAAACCGCAAAGGAAAATGAGCTGTCCGCAAAAACAGTTCGTCATGACATAAGACATCACAATCAGAATATTGCGGCTATGCTGAAAAAGGGCGAGATACAGGAAGCTGTGAAATATTTGGAGCAGTATGACGACGCTCTGGATGCCGCACGGGTAAACGAATTTTGCTCTCACATAACCGTGAATGCTATTTTAAGCAACTTTTACAATAAAGCGCAAAGCATGGGAATTTCCGTTTCTGTCCGTGCAGACACAAATGAAGCCACGCACATAACGGATATGGACTTTGTCGCTGTTTTGTCAAATCTTTTGGAAAACGCCGTAAACGGCTGCGCCGAGTGCGGTCCCGGCGGCGAAATAAAGTTTAATATCCGAACGGTTGCGGATAAAACGGTTATTGTATGCTCCAATCCCTGCAAAAAGGATATTTCGATAGAAAATAACATGATTAAAAACCGCGGCATCGGAATCGCCAGCATGCTTTCGGCAATACGAAAATATGACGGCAATATAAAATACAGTCTTGACAGCGGAGTTTTAACTGCCTGCATTATATTAAATTCCTGAGAAAGACCAATTAAGTATAAAAATCGACCAAATGCGAAAAAACCGTCCATCATTGGCGGTTTTTTGTTATACTTGGGCAAGGAAGGTGGATATATTGTTTTTCAGAAGGAAAAAGGTGACATTTAATAAAGTGGCGAAGTTCAACTACGAATTGGATACCAACGAAAATTTAAAAGAAGAGCTCAAAAATCTCGCATTATGCAGAAACGAAATGAATAAAACGGAATACCTGTCTAAAATATTATCATTATTCAGTGAAGAAGGTCTTGATCTTACTTTGAAAGAGCTTGATATGCTTCTTTTGCTGAGAAACAAAACCGATCAAATGCTGCTGGAGAAAAACAAATGATAGCAGCAAGCAGGGCTTCCGTTAGTATTCAGGAGGACATTATGGGAAACAAAGTGATAGAAAAATTATTTGAGCTCGCCTATACCGACAGTATGACCAATGTACAAAACCGCAATGCTTATGAGGAGCGTTTAAAACAGCTCCGCGAGCCGGACGCGGATATCTCACGCATTACAGTTATAGTAATAGATATAAACGGTTTGAAAAAGATAAATGACAGTTACGGTCATTTCGGCGGCGATGATGCAATAAAAACCGTTGCATCCGCACTTCGGGACACTATCGGCGAAAAAGCCGATATCTACCGCATCGGCGGTGATGAATTCGTGATCCTCACCCCGAACCAGCCCCCCTACAGTGTGTGGGTGGCTGTGGACAAGATGCGTGCTTTCCTGCGCGAGAAGGAGTACGAGATCTCGGTGGGCATCCAGAACACCAACGACCTGCACCGGCTGGACGATGCCATGAATCAGGCAGAAGCTGCCATGCGGCAGGACAAGCAGGCCTATTACGCCCGCAACGGCCAGGAGCGCCAGCTGCGGGGCCTGAACGAGAAGCTGGAGCAGACCCTGACCGAAAAGCGGGATGCCGAACATTTCCTGCGGGTCCTTGCCCCCAAGTACCAGAGCGTGTTCGTTGTGGATCTGAAGACCGACCGTATGCGCGGCGTGATCGTCCCGGACTATTTCCAGAAAATTCTGAACACCTCCGGCGGCTCTTTCCTCGCCGTTCTGCAGCAGTACCGTGATACGCAGGTGCAGCCCGCCTACCGCGAGAGTCTGGCGGACCTGCTGGACTACAACTATATCCGCAGCAAGGTCCTGACCGGCGACATCGTGGAGCACACCTATAAAAAGACCGACGGCACCACCTTCCGCGTCAAGGTGACACCCTACTCCAGGAGTGGCTCTCATATCGATGAAACGCTCTGGATCTTCTCGGATGAAGGGGCATCCCTTACCCCTCCCCAGACAAAATAAGTGATTAAACGTTAAAAAAATCGGAAACGACTGTGGTCGTTTCCGATTTTTGTTTTTACAGAAAAGTTGTGCCGGGTGCCCAGAGCCAAGCGGAGGGCATTTTAAATGGTCAGGCCCACAGATTTTCCGGGTACTGGCCCTCTGCCGTTTTGCGGGCGATGGCTTCCACCACCAGCGGCTTATCCTCACGGTAGGTAACGCCGTACCATTTATCGGTGCTGCGCAGCACCTGAATCTTCGCCTTGCCCTCTTCGATGAGCTCTGTGACGACCAGCGGCAGGAAATACTCGCACTTGAGCGGGTTTTTGGGCAGATTCTCGGTCAGCCAGCCTGCAAAGCGCTGCTCGGCCTCATCCAGAAAGCTTTTGCCGAAGCCCCACAGGTTCATGCTCACCGGGGTATCGCCGGGCAGGTCGGTCCAGCTCTCGCCGCCGTCCTCGGTAAAGTGCACGCCGTTCTCGTACGTTTCAATGCGGGTGCGCTCGGTCAC
>CAJLYO010000122.1 GCA_905210885.1 uncultured Eubacteriales bacterium
CCCTGCCGATGACGTTATGCCGGAAATTTTAGAGTATGTGGACCGTAACTGCTGCGGTAAAATTTCTCTTTCCGACCTTGCGGCAAAAACTTTTTACAATCCGTCATATTTTTCACGGGTGTTTAAAAAGACATTCGGCACAAGCCTTAAAAGCTATGTAAAATCAAAAAGAATCGATAAAGCAAAACAGCTTTTGCTGACCGAAAACGACAGCGTGGACGCCATTATGCTGCGCGTCGGCTACAGCGATAAAAAGCGGTTTTACGCCCACTTTAAAGAACTGTGCGGCGTCACTCCGTCAGAGTACCGCAAAAACGGTAAAAAAAGCCTACAATGAGGTTTCAAATGCCCATTGCAGGCTTTTTATTTTATTTGTATAATTGCAGTATGAAGTATAAACAATGCAGGGAGGAATAAAAATGAAGCTGACATTTAAACAGTATGCCGACAAGGTTAACGCCTGCTGGCTTGGCAAAAACATCGGCGGAACTCTGGGGGCGCCATTTGAGTGCATAAGGGGCGTTTATGACGTTGACTACTACACCCACGATATTTCAAAAGGCGTGCTGCCAAACGACGATTTGGATTTGCAGCTTGTATGGCTTAACGCTGCGGAAAAATACGGCAGAAACGTAAACGCGGAAATTTTGGGCGAATACTGGATTACATACGTTACGGCGGACTGGTCGGAGTACGGCGCAGGGAAAAACAACATGCGCTTCGGCATAGCGCCGCCTGTTTCCGGCTGGTACAACAACCACAACAAGGACAGCTGCGGCTGCTTTATCAGAAGCGAACTTTGGGCATGCCTTGCCCCCGGTCAGCCTGATTTGGCGGTAAAATACGCATACGAGGACGCAATATGCGACCATGCCGACGAGGGAATGTACGGCGAGCTGTTCTGTGCCGCTGTGCAAAGTGCGGCATTTTTGGAAAGCGACATGAAAACCCTTATAAATATCGGTCTTTCCTACATACCGGAGGACTGCGCCGTTGCAAAAGCGGTTAAAGGCGCGCTGTCCTGCTATGAAAACGGTCTTGACTGGAAAGAGGCGCGAAAGCACATATTAAACCTTGTCCCCGGCTCATTCGGCATGCTCTCGGGATATAAGGACCAGGCGCCGGAATCCGATGTAAGCGTGGGCGCTCTCGGCTTTGACGCCCCAAGCAATATCGGACTTATGATTATGGGCTGGGTTTACGGCGAAGGCGATTTTTCAAAAAGCATCTGCATTGCCGCCGGCTGCTGTGAGGACGGCGACTGCACCGCCGGAACTCTTGCCTCTATCCTGGGTATTATCGGCGGAACCGCCGTTTTTGGCAAAAAGTGGACAGACCCCATAGGTGACGAAATTAAAACAATTTCAATCGACCTTACGAAAAATCCGGAACAGTGCATTGCCGTTCCGAAAACGGTAACCGAGCTTTCGCGCCGTGTAATAAACCTTATGCCCACGTTTATGTACGGCAAGTATTCCATTGACGAAAACGGACAGTTTGAATTTAACGAAACGGACAGCATAATCCCCGTTCCCGAGCGCACGGGCGTTTTTGACTACGCGCCGCCCCGTGAGATTTACGGAATAAGCCCGGTTCATATAAGAAAATCAACGCCGCTTTTTGATATAAAGGTAATTTATGACGGAAATATCAATGCTTCCGAGGGCGTGCCCAAGAAATTTGAAGTTATTTTCAAGAATAATATTCACAGACAGCAGTGGCTTGAAATGAAACTGCATCTGCCGGAGGAGTGGGGCTGTGCGCCGTCAAAGAAAATGTGCGTTAACCTAAATCAGTTCCACGGCGGAAGCAAAATCACAAAGACAGAATTTACCCTGAATCCCGGAGTTATAACCGAAGGGCGGTATGATATTCTGCTTGAGATTTCCTCCTGCGGACGTCTTACAAAAACATTTGTGCCCATTACGCTTATAGCAGGGTAAAAATATTTTAGATACATAATGTGTTTATATCCAACATTTAAACACATTATTGACATAAAATAAACACAAAACAGAATTATTTTGGGAGTGTTTATATGCCGGTTAAAAGTTTATCTATAAGAATTGACAGCGAAATGCTGGACAAGCTTCATTTTGTCGCACAATATGAGGCGAGGTCGGCAAACAGCCAAATTTTGATATTAATCCGTGACTGTATTGAAAAGTATGAAAAAGAACACGGAGAAATAAAACTTGATTAGTACGTGTGCCAGGCCGCAAAACGCGGTTTGGCATTTTTTTGCGTAATATCATCGGGAAACGGCTTCCCCTTGCCTCCGCGGTTTCCTGTGTATTAAAAATTTGACATTTCGGTTTTGGTATGGTACAATACACTCTGTAAAGAAGGTGGACATGTGCTAAGTACAGTGCTTTTAATTGCGTCTGTTGCCGTATTTATCACGGCGGCGGTGCTTACGTTTAAAAATAAAATTTCCTTTTTTAAAGGTATATGCATATCGGTTTTCGGCTTTGTGGCTTCATTTATCGCCTCTGTTGCCTCTGTAAAGGCGCAGACGGGTGTAAGCCCCATTGACACGGCGATAAACACGGTTTTTGACACCGTAAAAGAGGTGTTTACCACCGACACCGCTCTTTTAAACCTTTTAAAGGCGGCAGGGGGCGGCGATGACCTTACAACGGGTATTGCGGCGGTTATCGAAACTTTAAGACAGCTCTACATCGTCCTGTTCCCGGCGATTGTTATCGTATCGTATGCATTTTTATGCTTTTTGGCATTTATGCTTATAAAGAGCGTCCGCAGACTGATGAAAAAGGACGTTTCCTTTATCCCGGTATTTAATCAGCTGCGCTTGGGAAAGCCCGCCGCGGCGGCTTTTGCCCTTTCGCTTGCGTGCGGATTTCTCTTTTCGGGCAGCGTTTTCGGCAACGCATTTTTAAATGTACAGCTTATAATTTCAAGCTACATTATGCTTTGCGGCGCATCGCTTCTGGATTTCTGGCTGTCCCTTCGCATAAGGTACGGCTTTGTGCGTCTGCTTTTGTATGCCGGCGCGGTGTTTGCCGGAGGCGGCTTTGCGGGCATTATTTTGGAGATAGCCTCTTTCGCGGCGCTTTTGGACGTGTTTTTTGACTTCAGAAAGCGCTATTATGCCTGATTTTCGGAGGGTTTAGGTTATGAATTCGGATAAAAGTCTTTTTTCAAAGCTTATGTTTGATATAAGGATATATGTTGTAATTATGCTTGCGTTTTCCGTTGTTACCCTTGCCATGGGCGGCTTTGCGCTGGGTATGGCGGAGCTTTTTGTGTGCGCCGTTGTGGGAATTTTGGGCGTTTTGCGCAAAAAGCACAAGGAACAGCGGCTAAACAGCTACCTTGAGCACATAAACGAGTATCTTGACAGCTCCGCAAAGGGCTATATGTACAACTTTCCTCTGCCCATTACGGTGCTTGACTTAACCGGAACGATTGTGTGGTATAACGAGAAATTTTCCAACATTTTCGGCGGCGACAACCTTGAACGCTCCATTTCCGATGTGGCAAAGGAAATTCAGATACTTAAAATCATCGAAAACAAGGACAATATTTCAATTGACGTAACCAAAGACAATGATGTTTACAACGTTGTGGGAAACGTGGTTGAAACCGAAGAGGAGAAGGAAACTTCCTACTCCGTCGTTTTATACTGGATTAACAAAACCGCCGAGGTAAGAAACTACGAAAAGGCGGTAAATTCTCAGATTATAGCGTGCAGCGTTTTAATCGACAACTACGACGAGCTTGTTAAAAACACGCCGGACACCGAGCGCAGCCTGCTTTTTTCCGAAATCGACAGAGTTATAGAGCTGTGGTGCGACAGCGTTAACGGCATTTACAAAAAGCTTGAAAAGGATAAATATTCCGTTTATTTTGAAAATTCCGAGCTTCAGGGGCTGATTGACGGCAAGTTTAATATTTTAGACGCCGTAAAGGAGATAAATCAGGGCAACAAAATCCCCGCAACCCTCAGCATAGGCATAGGCAAAGGCGAGGGCATACGCCAAAGCGATGAATTTGTAAGTGCGGCAATGGACATGGCGCTGGGCAGAGGCGGCGACCAGGCGGTTATCAAGGACGCAGAGCAGTTCCGCTTTTTCGGCGGACATTCCGAGGGCAGCGCGAAAAACACAAGAGTGCGTGCGCGTGTTGTGGCAAGCGCATTGCGTGAGCTTGTGGACGGTGCGGACAATATTTTCATTCAGGGGCATAAAAACGCGGACGCCGACTGTTTCGGCGCGGCTGTGGCATGCGCGGCGATTGCGAAGGCACGGGGCAAAAAGGCGTATATCGTTATGGGCGCGGCGCAAAGCGGCATTTCAAAATGCATTGAAAAGCTTAAGGCGGACGAGTATTACACAGACGTTTTCGTGTCGGAGAGCGCGGCAATGGCTTACGTTACGCAAAACTCGCTGTGCATAATCGTGGATACCCACAACCCCAATATTGTTGAGTCCCAAAAGCTTATGGAGCAGATACACGATAAGGTTTTAATCGACCACCACAGAAAGGGTCCCGATTATATAAACGACTGTGTGCTTACCTATCACGAGCCGTATGCCTCGTCTGCGTGCGAGCTTATGACGGAAATCATTCAGTATATAAGCGATGACCAGGACCTTACCTCCGCCGAAGCGCAGGCGGTTTACGCCGGCATAGTCCTGGATACAAAGAATTTCAATATGCGCACAGGCGTGCGTACATTTGAGGCGGCGGCATTTCTGCGCAGAAAGGGCGTTGACACCGTTGAGGTTAAAAAGCTGTTTCAGACCGACCTTGACATGTATGTCAAAAAGGCGAAAATCGTGTCAAACGCGGCGATTTACAATGACAGCTTTGTTATTTCCGCATGGCCGGCAGACGAGGAATATCCAAACGTCATTGCAAGCCAGGCGGCAGACGAGCTTTTAAACATTACGGGCGTAAAGGCGTCTTTTGTCCTTTGCACCCACGATAATGAAATATATATAAGCGCCAGGTCTTTGGGCGCATACAACGTTCAGCTTGTTATGGAACAGCTGGGCGGCGGCGGACACATGACCGTTGCCGGAGCGCAGCTTAAGGACGTTCAGCTTTCCGAGGCGGAGGGAATGTTAAAAACCGCCATAAATAACGTTGAATAGTTAAAGGGAGGATTAATCATGAAAGTAATTTTATTAAAAGACGTTAAAGGAACGGGCAAAAAGGGACAGATTGTAAACGTTGCCGACGGCTTTGCACGCAACGCGCTGTTCCCGAAAGGTCTTGCCGTTGAGGCGACAAACGCAAACATGAACACCCTTAAAGGCAAAAACGAGGCGGTTGCCCACAAAAAAGAGGTTGCCTTAGAAACCGCAAAGGACTTGTCAAAGCGTCTTGAAGGGCTGTCCGTTACTTTAAAGGCAAAAGCGGGAGAGAGCGGAAAACTTTTCGGCTCCGTTACCTCGAAGGATATATCCGAGGCGCTTTACGCACAGCACAAAATCAAGCTTGACAAAAGATGGTTTGACGTAAAAGACGGAATCAAAGCCATAGGCGAAAAGGACGTTCCCATCTGGCTGCACCCTGATGTAAGTGCAAAAATCAAGGTAATTATTACCGCCGAATAAATTTTTTAAGGGGAAAATATATGGAAGGCGCAGTTAACATAACGCCGTACAACCAAACGGCGGAACAGTCCGTCATCGGC
>CAJLYO010000123.1 GCA_905210885.1 uncultured Eubacteriales bacterium
GAATGCAAGGAGGAGGAACAGTACGAGCATCTGCGGTACAAATCCGAGAACCGCGCCGACCCCTGCAACGATACCGTCGAGGATAAGACCTTTAAGCCAATCCGCACAGTTTGCAGCGTCAAGTGCATTTTCAACAAGCACAGGAACACCGGGAACCCATACGCCGTAATCAGCAGGGTCAGGCGCTGTGCAGTCGTATTTTTCATATGTTTTAACAGCGTCTTTGAGGTCATCATAGCTTGATGTAACTTCTTCGTCAGCCATTGTTTCTTCATCTACAACAGTGTATGTTGCTACTTTTATATCCTTTGCTTCTGCCGCAAATTCGTCAAGAGCGGCTTTTGCAGCATCTGCATTGAAGTCTTCCGACTCTGTATCGAGTGCAGCCTCAACCGCCTCTGTGTCAATGCCGTTGTCAGCAGCATATTCGATATATCCGTTAACAATCTGAGAAGCCTCGCCAAATTCGTCGGCTTTTTCACTGTATGCCGCAGAACCTATACCGAACAGATGCCAGCCGTCACCGAACAGACCGTCGTTTGCCCAGTCCGTAGCCGCAGAACCCACGGTTACCATTGAAATATAGTAAACAAGGAACATAATAAGGGCAAATATAGGAAGTCCCAGCCAGCGGTTTGTAACAACCTTATCGATTTTATCGGAATTTGAAAGCTTGCCGGAGTTCTTTTTCTTATAGCAGCCCTTTATGATGCTTGCTATGTAGATATAACGCTCGTTTGTGATAATGCTCTCAGCATCATCGTCAAGCTCATCCTCCGCAGCCGCAATATCGTCTTCGATATGCTTCATAACTTCCGGATTGATATTTAACTTTTCTATAATCTTTGAATCGCGCTCAAAAATCTTGATCGCATACCATCTCTGCTCATCTGCGGGCATATTGTGAAGAACAGCCTCCTCAATGTGAGCGATTGCATGCTCAACAGCGCCGCTGAAGTTGTGCATTGGAACGGTTTTGCCGCTTTGCGCTGCTTTGATTGCTTCTTCTGCGGCAGCCATAACGCCATCGCCTTTAAGCGCCGATATTTCAACGATCTTGCAGCCAAGTTCACGTGATAATTCCTCAATGTTGATTTTATCGCCGTTCTTTCTTACAACGTCCATCATGTTGATTGCAATTACAACCGGGATGCCAAGCTCCGTAAGCTGTGTTGTAAGATACAGGTTTCTTTCGAGGTTTGTACCGTCAATTATGTTTAAAATTGCATCGGGCTTTTCGTCAATAAGATAATTTCTCGCAACAACTTCCTCTAATGTGTAAGGTGAGAGCGAATAAATACCGGGAAGGTCCGTAACAATTACTCCGTCATGCTTCTTTAGCTTACCTTCCTTCTTTTCAACGGTAACGCCGGGCCAGTTACCTACAAACTGGTTTGAGCCCGTCAAAGCGTTAAACAAAGTCGTTTTTCCGCAGTTAGGGTTACCTGCCAGGGCAATTCTTAAATTCATCTTAGTTTCCTCTCCTTTATTACTGAACTTCTATCATTTCCGCGTCTGCTTTTCTCAGCGAAAGCTCATAGCCTCTTACGGTTACCTCAATGGGGTCGCCCAAAGGTGCAACCTTACGTACGTGAACCTGGGTTCCTTTTGTTATGCCCATATCCATGATACGCCGCTTTACGGCACCCTCGCCGTGAAGCTTTACAACGGTTACCGTATCGCCGATTTTTGCCTGCTTTAATGTGTTCATTTCCTTCTTCCTCTCTATATTAAATCATTATTTTGCGTGCCATTTCCTCGCTTATGGCAACACGGGCTTCCTTTACGTTTACTATAACATTTCCGCCCAGAGCCGTTACCACCTGGACATTTCCGCCCACCACAAAACCGAGATTTTCAAGGTGTTTTTTGACCTCCGGCTTTCCGCCGATTTTTTTAATGATGTTTGTTTCACCTATGCTTGCTAAACTAAGCGGCATCATTTTTGACCTCCGTTCCGACCGTCTTCGCAGTCAACAATCATACTGACAGTTAGCCCTTTCTAACTTTCATGGTTAGTTTAGCACAACTAATCAAGTTTGTCAATACTTTTCAAAAAATTTTTCCTATTAATTATACACATTTGAAAATGTGTCAGCTATAATACAAAAATTTAAAATTATTTTTCTTGACTATTTGCGGCAAAAACACTATAATATAATTGGATTTTTGTTGCGAGGTTCACACAGAACCTATAAGGAGGTAAAAATGAGTAAACTTCATATGGGAATTGACGTGGGCTCAACCACCGTTAAAATAGTAATCACAGATGATGATAAAAATATACTTTTTTCAAGCTACCGCCGCCACTTTTCGGACATAAAAAGTACGGTTTCACAGCTTTTTTCCGAGGCGGGCGAGGTTGCCGGGGATGAAAAACTTTCTGTTACCATAACAGGCTCCGGAGGACTTTTGCTGTCAAAAATGCTGGGTCTTCCGTTTGTTCAGGAGGTTATCGCTGACAAAACGGCGATACAGCATTATCTCCCCGAAACAGACGTTGTAATAGAACTTGGCGGAGAAGACGCCAAAATTCTTTATTTAACCGGCGGTCTTGAACAGCGCATGAACGGCACCTGTGCCGGGGGTACCGGTTCTTTTATAGACCAAATGTCGATAATTTTAAAAACCAATGCGGACGGGCTTAACGCCCTTGCGGAAAAGCATAAAATAATATACCCAATTGCCGCACGATGCGGAGTTTTTGCAAAGTCCGACGTTCAGCCTCTTTTAAACGAGGGCGCGGCAAAAGAGGACGTTGCCGCTTCGATTTTGCAGGCGGTTGTTACGCAGACAATTTCGGGACTTGCCCAGGGTCGCCCCATTAAGGGAAACATAGTTTTCCTTGGCGGACCGCTTCACTTTCTGCCCCAGCTTCGCCGTCAGTTTGAGGATACTTTAAGGAAAAATGCCTCCTCCTTCACCACTCCGGATAATGCTCAGCTTTTTGTGGCTTTGGGTGCGGCTTTTATGCACGGCGATGATGAAACCGACATGAAAACCATACAAAATGACTTGAAAAATGCCGGAAACGCAGAAACGGAAATTACCCGTATGCGCGAGCTTTTTAAAGACGAAAATGAGGAAAAAGAGTTTTTTGAAAGGCACGGGTACCAAACCGCAAAACGCGGAGATATAAAAAGTGCGTCAGGCGCCGTATTTCTGGGACTTGACGTGGGTTCAACCACGATAAAAGCAACCGTTATCAATGAAAATGACGAAATAATATATACACACTACGGCAAAAATGAGGGCAGCCCCATTTCAAAGGGTGTAGAGATACTGCGCGACATTTACGGCAAACTGCCGAAATCCGCGTTTATCGCAAATGCGTGCACAACAGGCTACGGAGAACTGCTTTTAAAACAGGCGTTCCGCATAGACATGGGCGAAATTGAAACAATTGCCCACTACAAGGCGGCAAACCACTTTTCCCCCGGTGTCGATTTTGTAATAGATATCGGCGGTCAGGACATGAAATGCATGAAAATCAATAACGGCGTTATTGAATCGATAATGCTGAACGAGGCGTGCTCATCCGGCTGCGGCTCTTTTATACAGACCTTTGCCGAGTCATTGGGGCTTGACGCAGAA
This sequence comes from uncultured Eubacteriales bacterium, assembly GCA_905210885.1. Classification (GTDB taxonomy): domain Bacteria; phylum Bacillota; class Clostridia; order Monoglobales; family Firm-18; genus CAJLYO01. The sequence goes on from CAJLYO010000123.1 coordinate 3,595, forward strand.
AGCTTTGCAAAAGAGGCAATGACCGCGAAAAACCCGGTTGACCTCGGAACACGCTGCACCGTTTTTATGAATTCACGCGTTAAGCAGGCGCAGAAAGAAGGCGCAACCGTAGGCGATATCAGCGCCGGGCTTTCGTACTCCGTTGTGCGAAACGCTCTTTATAAGGTAATAAAGCTGCGCGACCCCGACCTTATGGGCGAAAACATTGTGGTTCAGGGCGGAACGTTTAACAACAATGCAATTTTGCGCTGCTTTGAACTTTTAACGGGCAAAAACGTTGTGCGCCCCGATATTGCAGGGCTTATGGGCGCATTCGGAAGTGCGCTTATCGCAAAAGAAAATTACAAGGGTAAACCGTGCAATATTCTTGCCGAGGACGAGCTTGACAGTTTCAGCTTTGAAACTTCACTTACACGCTGTCAGAAATGCAATAACCACTGCCAGCTTACAATAACAAAATTCAGCGACGGCAGAAGCTTTGTATCCGGCAACCGCTGCGAGCGCGGTGCAGGGGTGGAAAAGGCGAAAAACGACCTTCCGAACCTGTTTGACTACAAATACAAGCGCTGCTTTGACTACAAGGTTTTGTCTGCCGAAAAAGCACCGCGGGGCGTAATCGGTCTGCCGAGAGTTCTTAATATGTATGAAAATTATCCCCTTTGGGCGGCATTTTTCACCGATTTGGGATTTTCCGTAAAGATTTCGGGCAGAAGCACCCACGCGATGTACGAAAAAGGTATGGATTCGATTCCGTCAGAAAGCGCATGCTACCCGGCAAAGCTTGTTCACGGACACATTCAGGATTTAATAGACAAGGGCGTAAAAAACATATTCTATCCGTGTATCCCCTATGAGCAGATAGAGTATGCCGACGCCGGCAATCACTACAACTGCCCCATGGTAACCTCGTACCCCGAGGTAATATACAACAACATGGACGTTGTGAGAAAACCGGGAATAAACTTTATTTATCCGTTTATAAACCTTGCGGATAAGCCATCGTTTAAAAAACAGATGTACGGCGCCCTCAAAATTTTCGGCATAACAAAAAAAGAAATAGACGTTGCGTCCGAAAAGGGCTTTGCGGCTCTTGCAGACTATAAAGCGGATATACGCAAAAAAGGCGAGGAAACTTTAAAATGGCTTGATGAAAACAACGCTCACGGAATAGTCCTTGCCGGAAGACCGTATCACATTGACCCGGAAATCCACCACGGTATACCGGATATGATTACCTCCCTCGGCTTTGCGGTGCTGACAGAGGACAGCGTTGCACACTTAGGGCACTTAAAGCGCGATATACGCGTGGTTGACCAGTGGGCTTACCACACAAGGCTTTACGAGGCTGCGGCGGAAGTTATAAAAAACAACAGGCTTGAACTTATTCAGCTTAACTCCTTCGGCTGCGGTCTGGACGCTGTGACAACAGACCAGGTTCAGGAAATTCTCCAGTCTCATGAGAGAATTTACACCACGTTAAAAATCGACGAGGTTTCCACACTGGGTACCGCAAGAATACGCGTTCGTTCGCTGAAAGCGGCAGTAAAGAGGCCAGAGCCGAGCCTATGGCCGCCCAATGGCAAGCTGGCAACTTCGACATCATGTATGGCGAATGGAACGAGGCGTACCTGACGCAGCTTGAGAACTTTCCCGACGGGAAGTTCAAGGATATGGTCGATGCAAGTGCCAACGCATTTGCGGAGATTGAAACGAAGACGGCGTTCAACGTCGGCAACCTGATTTGAGAAAGAGGTGAGAGGGTATGGACGACAGACGCAAAGACCAAGCCGAGCGCATCGTGAAGAGGTACGCCCACCTGATCGAGATGCAGACCGGCAAGGCCGTTCGCCCCTACCGAGCCGACGGCTACGTGAACATGATGGACAAGTACGGCACTAGCAAGGACACCACGGAAGGGTATCGGTTCCGTGCCGAGCCTGTG
>CAJLYO010000124.1 GCA_905210885.1 uncultured Eubacteriales bacterium
CCGCCGCAGTTTGAGCATTTTATAAGTCCGGCGAGAGGATTTGCAACAATGCCGTTATTGCTGGGCGGATTTGAACGGGCGAGGCGTATTTTTTGTGCACGGGAAAACAGGTCTTTATCAATAATCGGGCAGTGAAGCCCCTCTGCCACAATCCAGCGATCCTTGGGATTAACAAGGCATTTTTGCTTATCCTCCGGCATTTTTTTCTTTATTTTGCGGCGCTTGTTATAAATGATTTTTCCTATATATACCTCATTTGAAAGTATAAAGCCTACAGAGCTTCTGGTGAAGTTGCCGCCGTTTCTCGTTTTAAGTCCCATGGCGTTAAGCTTATCGGCGATGCGTGTTGCACCGATTTTATCGTTTACGTACATGTCAAAAATCAGGCGCACGATACCGGCTTCCGACTCCTCAATTTCAAGCGTAGGTTTTTTGCCCTCGTATGCCCTTTTGTAGCCAAGCGGCGGCTCGCCCACATGACAGCCGTCTGACGCCGCGCGGATAAGTCCGGCATGCAAGCGCTTTGTAATTTTTTTCAGCTCCTGGCGTGCAAAAAGCATTTGCATTTCCGTTGAAAATTCGTCGATTTCGTCCGACAAATCATAGGTTTTCTGCGGTGTTATTATAAGCGTGCCGGCAGATTTAAAGCAGTCGAGAATTATGCCGCGGTCTTTTGTGTCCACCCTGCCCAGTCTGTCAATATCCATGCACACTACTCCGCCGTATTTCCCGGCATTTATATCCTGCATAAGACGAACCATCTGCGGTCTTAAAAAAAGACCGTCGCCGGAAACAACCTCCTTGTAAATTTCGCTTATTTCAAGCCCTGATTTTTGGGTAAATTCCGTTAAGGTGCGCTTATGTTTGTCGAGGGTTTCCTCGGTTGTTTCGTCCTCGGGGTCGCTCCTTGACTTTCTTAAATACATTGCGTTGGGTTTCAAATCTAACACCGCCTTTTAGTTTATAATATGACAGTATTTTCGGTAATAGGACAAATTCAAATTGTAATATATTAATATCGGGTGATAAATTTGAAACGTATAAAATGTTATGAGGTCACAAATTTAAGTGACGGTAAAATTACTCAGGAAAAATTCATGCCGGGCGGAGGTAAGGTAACCGTTGCGGGCGCAGAGCAGCCAAAGGGGCATGATGAGGGCATAAAAAAACTGTCCGCATATCTTTTAAAATGCGGACAGCGTGTTAAAGACTGATTTTAATCAGATTTTCGTCTGATGCAAAGTTTGTGCAGTTATAAATATACACGATTTCATCTACGTTTTCTTTTTCCAAAAGCGCCGAAACGGAGGAGTTATAGTATCTCATATCCACAAGCACTATTTTTTTATAATGGTTTACCAGAAACGGCAGCATCGCATTTGCATACGAATCCTTAACTATGCAGACCGAACCGCCGTTTTTTACGTTTGTTTTGATGACTGCGGCGCCATAGTTGCCGCCCATAAAAAACGCGTATTTGTCCTTGGTTTTCAGTTTTTCGTCACAGTAAAACGAAATTGGTTTTCCGTTTGCGGTTACACTGATTTCCGGGAGCGGCAATGCATTTTTGCATATGCTGTCCGGCATAATGTCCGGGAGCATTGCTTTTGACCATGTTGTGCCGTAAAAACTGTCGGACAAAAGTTCTTCATCATATGAAACCGGCGAAAACCCCATTGTTTTGCAATATTCGATGTAGGAATAATAGCTGCCGAGAGTTGTCTGATGGTGGTCTGTTCTGTAATAGATATATTCGTTTTTATGCTTGTTTAAAATGTCATACGGTGCGGCAAACTCTGCGCCGTTTAAGCTTTCTGCGGCGGTTTTTAAAAATTGCCTTTGTATATCGGTATAGGCGTAATCCGGGAGCTTATCCTGCATAATCTCAAACGCTGTGGGAATTAAAAACAGTGTTGATTTATATCCTTTTGACGCCATTTTTGATATGGAGGCGCAGTTTTTCTTTACCGTTTCCTCCGAAACCTTATCCGGAACTTCTATTAAATATTTGTCGTGTGCAAAGTACACGCCGTTGTTTTCCTTTTTGCCCGAGGCGCGCTCCAATACGGCTTTTGCGCTTACAAGCGCGTCACGAAGGGGAAAACGGTCGGCGATATAGCTTTCAAACTGCTGAGATGTTTCACCGTTTAAAAGGGCGGAAAACGTAACCTTCGGCGCTTGGGCAAGAGCCCTGTTTTCATTTTCGGAAAAATCCTTATGGGGCAGAGCCGCACCGCACACTGACGCTGCGGCAATAATTGCGCATATTATAATCAAAAACACTTTATTCACGGCGTTAATCTCCTAAAATCTAAAGTATAAAAACGGGTTGTATGTTGAGTCGGCAAGGTATGCCGTGCACACCAAAAGGGAAATCAATGCAAGTATCGGTTTTAGCTTGGGATATCTGCATACAAGCTTTTTCGGCAGTGGCGTGCAGCCCGCGATTGCCGCGATGAGCAGCGGAAAATATGACGAAATACTGTACATAAAAAGCCTGTCGCCGGAAAATCCGCCGAAAAACATGGAGTGCAGATAAGCAAGCAGCGCCGGAAAGCTGTCTATGGCAAAAAGCGCCCATCCGAGCATTACCGTAAGCAAGGCGTAAATTCTTTGGATAAACCTTGGCAGTTTCTTTAAAAACTTAAGTAAAAACAGCTTTTCACATATTAAAATTATCCCGTAGTATATGCCCCACAGTATAAAATTCCAGCTGGCGCCGTGCCAAAGCCCCGTGAGTGCCCACACAATTAAAATGTTTACGCAGTTTTTAAGGCGCGATACCCTGTTGCCGCCCAGCGGAATGTAAACGTAATCCCTAAACCATGTGCTGAGGCTTATATGCCATCTGCGCCAGAAATCCGTTGCGCTGACGGCGATGTAGGGGTAGTTAAAGTTTTCAAGGAAGTCAAATCCCAATATTTTTCCCAAACCTATAGCCATGTCGGAATACCCGGAAAAATCAAAGTAAATCTGCAGTGTGAATGCGGCGATTCCAAGCCACGCCGAAGGTGCGCCCAATGTTTGGGCCGTGCTTATTTTATCCCAAAGCATTCCTATATCGTTTGCAAGAAGTACCTTTTTTGCAAGACCGCACAAAAAGCGGTACGCTCCCTCGGCAGCCTTGTCAACCGATACGGTGCGCGAAGTAAGCTGTTCCCTGACGGTGCTGTAGCGGACGATAGGTCCGGCTATAAGCTGAGGAAACAGGGAAACATAAGCGGTAAAGTCTATTATGCTTTTATCCGCCGGGACATCGCCGCGGTATACGTCTATAACGTAAGACATCGCCTGAAATGTGTAGAATGATATGCCGATAGGCAGGGCGATTTTAACTGCCGGCAGTGCAACACCCGGTATCATGTTAAGACTTTCCGTTATGAAATTAAGGTATTTAAACACGCAAAGCACGCCGATATTTACCGCGACGGAAAGTATAAGCAGCGGTTTTTTGCCGTCGGTTTTTTCAATCAAAATACCGCAGAAAAAGTTAAAGCATATGGAAAACAGCATTAATAGCACATAAACAGGCTCACCCCAGGCATAAAATATAAGGCTTGCAGCGGTGAGTGTGATGTTTCTGTACCTTTCCGGCGTTAAAAAATACGCAAGCAGGGTAATTGGCAAAAAATAATATAAAAATGTCAGTCCCGAAAAAACCATATTTATTTTCCTTTTTTTCTTAAAAATCTATTGCAATTTTTATTTTATTTGATATAATTAACACAATTAGTATAATACCACAAAATTTAAGTTTTGTGAATAGGCGGATTGAATTTTCCTAAAATTTTTTGAAAGGAAGAAAATGTATGAAATTATCAGAGGTAAAACAAATTCTGAATGCCGCGGTTTACACCGGTGAGGACGACTCGGCTCTTGAAAAAACAGAGGTTAATATGGCGTGCGGCTGCGATCTTATGAGCGATGTGCTTGCCTTTGTTAAGGACAAGGGGCTTTTGCTTACCGGGCTTATGAATACCCAGGTTATACGAACCGCCGAAATGATGGATATAACCGCCATATGCTTTGTAAGAGGCAAGACTCCCGGTCAGGAGCTTATTGACCTTGCACGGGAATTGAATTTAGTGCTTATGGCAACGGAGCTTCCCCTTTTTGTTTCCTGCGGCAAGCTGTATTCGGGCGGACTTGTCTGCTGAAAAAAGGAGGGATTTTGATTGACTCTTCATTATGAAATTAACGGCGATGACTTTTCAGCTGCCGGCGAGGCTTCAAGTGCGGTAAAAAAAGTTCTTGCACAGCTTTCGGTAAATCCGGCTGTTATACGGCGTGTAGCCATTGCCATGTATGAGGCAGAAATTAACACGGTAATCCACGGCAACGGCGGCTGTGCCGATGTGGAAATTTCTCCGAAAAAGATAGTGGTTGTTTTTAAGGACAACGGCCCCGGTATTCCCGATATAGACCTTGCGATGAAGGAGGGCTATTCCACGGCGACCACCGAAATACGCGAAATGGGATTCGGCGCAGGCATGGGACTTCCCAATATGAAAAAATATACAGATGAGCTTAATATTCAATCAACAGTCGGCAAGGGAACGACGGTTACAATGACTGTTAACATTAATTAATAAAGGTGACGGTTATTATGAATACATATTTTCATTCCGTAACATTGGATAAGGATTTATGCAGAGGCTGCACCAATTGTATAAAGCACTGCCCGACTGAGGCGATACGCGTCAGAAACGGCAAGGCAAGGATTATCAAAGAACGCTGCATTGACTGCGGCGAATGTATAAGGGTCTGTCCATATCACGCAAAAAAGGCGGTTACCGACCCTTTGTCGAGAATCAACGACTTTAAGTACAAAATTGCGCTTCCGGCGCCGTCTTTGTATGTTCAGTTTAAAAACAGCCCGGATATTAACAAGATATTAACCGGACTGAAAGTTTTGGGGTTTGACCGCGTGTTCGAAGTTGCTCACGCGGCTGAGCTTGTTACGGCGGCAACAAAGGAGTTTGTAGAAAAAACAAATATGCCGCGGCCTGTTATAAGCTCGGCGTGCCCGGCGGTAACAAGACTTATAATGGTTAAGTTTCCTAACCTTATTGACCATATTCTGCCCATTCTTGCGCCTATTGAGGTGGCGGCAATTTTGGCGGTGGACGAAACTATTCGCACGCTGAAAATAACTCCGGACGAAATTGGTGTGTTTTTCATTACGCCCTGCGCCGCAAAAGTTACGGCGGGATATTCTCCCATAGGAGTTGAAAGCTCCCTTGTGGATGGCTGCATTTCAATGTCGGAGGTTTACAAGGCGCTTTTGCCGGTTATGAAAAAAATCGACAAGCCCGAAATACTTGCGGCGTCTACGCTTTCGGGCATTAAATGGGCAAAAAACAGCGGTGAGAGCACTGCTCTCGATACGGAAAATTACATTTCCGTCGACGGTATAAACGACGTCATAAAAATACTTGAACAGGTTGACGACGGGCTGCTTGACGATATTGATTTCATTGAAGCGTCCGCATGCGTAGG
>CAJLYO010000125.1 GCA_905210885.1 uncultured Eubacteriales bacterium
GATAACAGTGCGATTATAATAAAAAACGAGGACGAAGTGTTGTCGCTTGACGGCGAAAAAAGGTACTGTTTTGTTGCTCAAACAACATTTTCGGCGAAAATTTGGAAAAAAATTAAAAAAAATATAAAAAACACTTGCAAAACACCCCTTGTTTTTGATACAATATGTAGTGCGACAGACGAAAGGCAGACGGAAGCCGATAAAATCTCCAAAGAGGTTGACATAATGCTTGTAATCGGCGGAAAGCACAGCTCAAACACATTAAAGCTTGCGGATATCTGCCGCGGAAACTGTGATGAAACGTATCACATTGAAACAGTTAAAGAGCTGCCGAAGGCGGTTTTTTATAGACCGGTTATCGGTGTAACGGCAGGAGCCTCAACACCGGACTGGATTATTAAGGAGGTCATTAACAACATGTCAGAAGAAAAAATGGTGGACACAGAATTGAATTTTGCGGAGGAACTGGAGAAATCAATGGTTAGCTTAAGAACCGGCGATATCGTAAAGGGTACTGTAATAGGCATTACCCCTACGGAAGTATATGTCAATCTCGGTTTCAAAGCAGACGGTGTTATCCCTGCCGGCGAGCTGACCGATGACGATTCGCTCACTCCTGAGGATATAGTTAAAATCGGCGACGTTATTGACGTTTTCGTTGTAAGAGTTAACGACGTTGAAGGTACCGTTAAGCTTTCAAAGAAAAAGATTGACTCAATCGCAGGTTACAAAAAGGTTGAGGACGCTTTGGAGTCACAGGAAATTCTTGAAGGCAAGATTATTGAAGCTGTTAACGGCGGCTTAATCGTTTTGACAAACGGCGTAAGAGTATTTGTTCCCGCATCGCAGTCAGCTACACGCAGAGGCGACGACCTTTCCGAGCTCGTTGGCACAACAACACAGCTCAGAATTATCGAAATCAGCAGAAACAGACGCAAGATTGTAGGTTCAATTAAATCGGTTGCTTCCGAAATCCGTGCTAAAAAGCTTGAGGAATTCTGGGCTACCGCAGAAGTTGGCAAGGAGTATGAAGGTACTGTTAAGTCCCTTACAAGCTTCGGTGCGTTTGTTGATATCGGCGGAATTGACGGTTTGGTACATATCTCCGAGCTGTCATGGGGCAGAATTAAGCACCCGTCGGAGGTAGTAAACGTAGGCGATAAGATTACTGTTTACATTATCGCTCTTGATAAAGAAAAGAACAAGATTTCACTTGGTTACAAAAAAGCAAGCGAAAACCCCTGGGAGATTGTTAAAAATACAATCCATGTCGGCGACGTTGTACGTGTTAAGATTGTACGTATCGTTCCCTTCGGTGCTTTTGCTGAGGTTATTCCTTACGTTGACGGCTTGATTCACATTTCACAGATTTCAACCGAGCGTATCGACAAGGTTGCAAGCGCACTTTCAATCGGCGAGTCCGTTGACGCAAAGGTTATCGCAGTTGACCTTGAAAACAAGAAAATCAGCCTGAGCATAAGAGCTTTGCTCGAGCCTGAAACATACGTAATGCCGGACGAGGCTCCCAAAGCTGAAACAGCAGAGGAAGCTGCACCGGAAACTGATGCTGAGTAATTTTTTATAACAATAAAGCACCTAATATTTTAGGTGCTTTATTTGTTCGGGGAGTGTATGTAACATGGGTAAATATACGGATATATTAAAAAATAAATTCTGTGGAAAAACTGTTTCCGTAATAGGCATGGGCATATCAAATATGCCCCTTATAAAGCTTTTACTTGAATGCGGAGCGGCTGTGACCGTGCGCGACAGGCGTACAAAAGAGCAGATCGGAAGTTTGCCTTATGACTGCCGGTATGTTTTGGGGGAGGGCTATCTTGATAATTTAAATGAAAGCTGTATTTTCAGAACCCCCGGTCTGCGATATGATACACCTCAGCTTGTAAAAGCGAGCGAAAACGGAAGTGTAATTACCTCCGAAATGGAAGTGTTTTTTGATATATGCCCGGCGAATATCATTGCCGTTACGGGAAGCGACGGAAAAACAACTACAACCACGCTTATAAGCGAGCTTATAAAGAAAAGCGGCAAAAGGTGCTTTGTCGGCGGAAATATCGGTAAACCTCTTTTGCCGGAAATCGACAGCATAACTCCCGATGACGCGGTGGTTTTGGAGCTTAGCAGCTTTCAGCTCCATACTATGAAAAAAAGTCCGCATATTGCCGTTATAACCAATCTTTCGCCCAACCATCTCGACTACCATAAGTCGTACGAGGAATATATTGAGGCAAAGACAAATATATTTATGCACCAGTCGCCAAACGACACCGTAATTTTAAATTACGACAATGCCGATACAAGAAAACTTGAAAAATCAGCACCGGGCAACGTTTTGTTTTTCAGCAGACAGTCGGAAAACGGCGTGCACCTTGAAGGAAATTACATTGTTTATAACGGAGAAAAGCTTATTGACATAAACAAAATTAAAATCCCCGGTATGCATAACGTGGAAAATTATATGGCTGCAATTGCCGCAACGCTTGGCATGGTTTCAAAGGACGATATATTAAGCGTTGCGCAAAACTTCGGCGGAGTCCCCCACAGAATTGAACTTGTGCGGACGCTAAACGGCGTATCCTACTATAACAGTTCAATAGATTCAAGCCCAAACCGTACAATTAACACTCTTAAGGTGTTTAAAAAACCGGTGATTTTAATTGCCGGCGGCAAAGACAAGGGTATACCTTATGATGAACTGGGGCCGCATCTGCTTGAAAAAGTAAAACTTCTTATCTTAATCGGTGCAACTTCGGACGTTATAGAGAAATCCGTAAAAAAAGCGGCAGGAAATAAGCCAATTATGCCCGTTTACCGCGCGTCAAGCTACGAGGACGCAGTAAAATACGCTCATGATAACGCCGCAGACGGCGACACGGTTTTGCTTTCAAATGCAAGCACAAGCTTTGATATGTTCAAAAATTTCGAGGAACGCGGCAATTTATTTAAAAAACTTGTTGAGGAATTGATATAAATGGAAGTGTTAAAAAGGTTATGCGAAATGCGCGGCGTTTCGGGACACGAAACCAATGTCGCAGCTTACACAAAAGAGCTTTTTTCGGAGTTTGCCGATGATGTTTTCACAGACAAAAGCGGAAACGTTATCGCAAAAGCTGACAACGGCGCCGATTTCACAGTGCTCTTGGAGGCTCACCTTGACGAAATAGGTTTTATTGTTACGGAAATTGACGAAAACGGTTTTCTGCGTTTTCTGCCCGTCGGCGGAATAAGCAGCGATATAATGCTCGGGAAAGAGGTAACGGTGCACGGAAAAACCGACATTTTCGGCGTTATCGGCGCAAAACCTCCGCACCTTATGAGCGATGAGGATAGAAAAAAACGTCCGGAATACAAGGACATGTTTATTGACATAGGTCTGTCTTATGATGAGGCTGTGCAGACTGTTTCGGTTGGGGACGTTGTATCGTTTAACGCTTCGTTTCACAAACTAAACGGCACTAAAATCGCCTCAAAATCTCTTGATAACCGTGCCGGAATTTATGTTTTGTACAGGTGTCTTGAGAAACTTAAGGACTGTAAAAACGTAAATATAATCGCCGTTGCGGCAGTGCAGGAGGAGCTTGGCTGTCTTGGGGCGAAGTCCGCTGTTTTCGGTTTAAATCCTGACTATGCAATGGTCGTGGACGTAACTCACGGGCAAAGCGCATATGTTGACAAATACGAAACATTCAAGCTTTCCGAATGCGCAACCGTGGGTATAGGTCCCAACTTTTCAAACGCTTACAACAAACAGCTTTTGAATTTATGCGCCGATAAAGGAATTAAATTTCAAAAAGAGGTTTGCGAAGGTCACTCCGGAACAGACGCATGGCCTATTCAGATTTCAAATAACGGCATACCGTGCTCGCTGATTTCCATTCCGCTAAAACACATGCATTCGCAAACGGAGCTTTGCGGCTTTGACGATATAAACTCGGCAATTGACATAATATGCACATTTGCAAAGGAGGTGCGCCGCAATGCTTAAAAAGCTGACGGAAGCCTTCGGAGTGTCCGGAAACGAGGGTGCCGTACGCGATATTATAACGCAGGAAATGTCAAAGTACTGTGAAAACCGCGGTACGGACGCAATGGGAAATTCAGTATTTTTCAAAAAAGGAACCAAAGGTTACCGTAATAAAATTATGTTAACTGCTCACATGGACGAGGTTGGGTTTATCATCTCCACTGTAACGGAGGAGGGGGATTTGAAGTTTCGGCCCATCGGCGGAATAGACACACGGATTATACAAAACTCTTACGTTTTGGTGGGTGACGGCGCAGTTCCGGGAGTAATAGGGGTTAAACCTGCCCACATGGCTAAAGAATACACACCGGTTACAATCAAAGATTTGGTTATCGATATCGGCTGCTGTAGTGCAGAAGAGGCACTGGAGCTTGTTTCAATCGGCGACTATGTGTCATTCGACAGCAAATATATTGAATTCGGAAACGGTCTTATAAAAGCTAAAGCGCTTGACGACAGAGTAGGCTGTTACACCTTGCTTCGCCTTGCAGAGCGTGATTATCCCAACGATATTTACTTTACATTCAGCGTGCAGGAGGAGGTAGGCTGCCGCGGCGCAGCGGTGCTTGCTAACCGTATTAAGCCTGATTTTGCTTTTGTAATAGAGGGCACAACATGTTCCGATGTGCCGTTTTGCGACGAATATCATTATTCAACACGTCTTGGTAAAGGTGCCGCTCTTTCTATGCTTGACGGTGGTTCATACAGCGACAAGGCTATGACAAAACTTATGCACGACAATGCCGCCGCTGCCGGAATCCCGGTTCAGTATAAAAAAGTAACGTTCGGAGGAAATGACGCGGCTTCAATCCAGGTTTCGGGTGCAGGTGTACGCACCGCGGCGATATCGGTGCCGTGCAGATATATCCATTCACCTGTTTCGGTTGCCTCAAAATCGGACATAAATTCGTGCTTTGACATATTGAATAAAACTTTGAGTGAGGAGAATGAGCTATGGAGCTTTTAAGAAAACTTTGCGGCTTTAACGCATGCTCCGGCAATGAGGAAACGCTTGCAAAATTTATAAAAGAGGAAATTTCGGTTTTTTCGGAGTCTGTTTACACCGACGCTTTAGGCAACCTTTTTGCCGTAAAGCACGGCAGCGGTAAAAAGCTTATGCTTGTTACCCACATGGACAGCTACGGCTTTTTCACTACCGTTAAAGACATGGTATCAACCGTGGGTGATATTGATTTAACAACCGTAAATAACAGTATTGTTCAGTACGAAAACGGCGATTTGGCTGTATTTTCAGCTGAAAAAACCGACAAAATAACCGATTTCACCCTAAAACCGATTATCGATAACGATACCGACTATACCGGAAAAACTTCGGTCTTTAAGCCATGCTTTGATACAAACGGCGGCTTTGTGATTTCTCCGGCTCTGTCCGCACGCATCGGCTGTTACGTGCTTATAAGGCTTATAAAGGCAATA
>CAJLYO010000126.1 GCA_905210885.1 uncultured Eubacteriales bacterium
GTATCGTTTCCTGAGCCATTGCAAGTCTTTTTGAATTTATATATTTATTCGGGCTTATATGCAGGTAGCTTGTAAAAAGCTGATGGAGATAGCTTTTGGTTATGTGCAGCTCCGAACAAAGCATATCAAGTGTCAGTGTATCGTGCAAGTGCTCGTCAATATATGCTATCGCATCTGTAATTATGGGGTTTTCGGTAAAATTGTCCGAACTCCCCGCGGAGGAAACGTCAAAGGCAATTATTATATAAAAAATTTCCTCAATCAAATTCATCAGTATTTTTTTTAAGTCATCATCGGTGAAATGGCCGTAATATATGTCCATTTTTTTGAAAATTTCCGCAATCTGCGGAAAATTCGCGCAGTTTATTACCACCAAATCGTTTGGGATTCTGTTAAGCACGTTTGAATATAGACAGCCCTTGTCAAACATCACATCGTACCTGTCGTAATTGTTGCTTTCAAACGTTATCGAATGAATATTTCCCGGTCTTGTAAGTATAAGCGAATTGGGCTTTACATTGTAAAACTTGCTGCTTTCCGTGTAGGAAATCTCCCCGTCTTTTAAATAAAAAAGCTCATATGTGGCGTGAGAGTGGGGCATTGTTTCTCTGGAGTCACTGTCAACAATAGACAGGTGATTAAACACGAGGTCATCATCATAGTACTTTGAATATACGCTTCTTTTCATTTTTACTCCCCCTCCGAAACCTATAATAACACAACAGTGAACTTTTTGCAATATAAAATAGTATTTTTTGTGATTTACATTGATTAAAATAATGTTATAATATAAATATAACCAAATATTTTGCCTGTTTACGGCTTGGTATTCGGCAATTTGGCAAAAATACACAAGAACGGGAGTGCGAGAATGAACACAGGAATAAAAACTGCATCGGACAAAAGAAAACGGCTGATTGCGGAATTTAAAAAGCAGCGCTGGCTTCAAGCCATGGTAATTCCGGGTATAATTTTTACGCTTATTTTTTGCTACATACCCATGTACGGTGTTATCATTGCGTTTAAGGATTTTAACTTTACGGAAGGCATTATGGGAAGCCAGTGGGTGGGGCTTAAGCATTTCAGAGATTTTCTTCAAGCACCAAATCTCGGCAATATTTTTTACAATACCTTGGGAATAACTGTTTCAAGGCTTATTATCGGGTTTCCTATACCGATACTTTTTGCTCTTATGCTGAACGAGCTTACAAACGTTCATTTCAAAAAGGCAATTCAGACAGTTTCGTATCTGCCGCAGTTTGTTTCCTTTGTTGTAATTGCCGGTATGATGAGTAAACTTTTTGCGACCGACGGCGCGGTAAATGATCTTCTTGTGGCTTTGCACATTTTAAAAGAACCTGTTCAGTTTATGGGTAATAAGGACTGCTTCTGGGGCTTGATTGTAGGTTCGGGTATATGGCAAGGCATGGGCTACGGTTCAATTTTGTACCTTGCAGCAATAACAGGTGTTGACCAGTCACTGTACGAGTCTGCGACCCTTGACGGTGCGGGAAGGTTCAAAAAATGGATTTACGTTACCATACCTTCAATTATGCCTATAGTTGTTATTCAGCTTGTAATGTCGATGAACGGTATATTAAGCGCCGGTTTTGACAATATCCTTCTTTTGCAGAATTCACAGGTAATGGAAAGGGCGGAGGTTCTTGACACCTACATATATAAAGTTGGACTTCAGGACGGACGTTATTCATATTCAACGGCGGTAGGACTTTTCACATCGGTAATCAGAATCAGTCTTGTGCTTCTGACAAACTATGTGTCAAAGCGTGTAACCGAGTACGGATTGTGGTAAGGGAGGAAGCAGACGATGAAAAAAAGAAGTATATCCGGAAGCGCCTTTGACGTTTTCAATGTTTTATTTATGCTGGCACTTGGGTTTACGTTTTTGTATCCTTTTTGGAACACGCTGATACTTTCCTTTAACGATTCCCTTGACACAATGCGCGGCGGTGTGTATTTCTGGCCCAGAATATGGACTCTGGACAATTACCGTGCGGCATTAAATGACAGCAGTATCCTGCGTGCTTACGGAATAACTATTGCAAAAACTCTTATAGGTACTGCAACTGGTGTAATTTTAACCGCAAGCTTTGCTTACGGACTGTCAAAGAAAAAGCTGCTGTTCAGGAATTTCTACCTTAACATATGTATTGTAACAATGTTTTTCAGCGGCGGTATGGTTCCTACATATATACTGTACAGAAATTTGCGGCTTTTGAATAACTTCTTGGTTTACATAATTCCGGGGTTTTATTCTGTGGGTAATATGATTGTGTTCAAGTCGTTTTTTGTAAGCCTGCCCGACTCTTTGGAGGAAGCGGCGGAAATTGACGGGTACAACCACTTGCAGATATTTTTCAAAATTATAATACCGCTTTCAATGCCGGTTATAGCGACAATTTCCCTGTTTAACGGCGTTGCTCACTGGAACGGTTGGTTTGACGCTTATATTTATATGACTGACGAAAGTCTTTATCCGCTGCAAACACTGCTTAAAAAGCTGCTGGCCCAAAGCACGATGATAACCGATATGCAAAAGAGCGGTATCATGAGTGCGGGTGCGGGTACGGGACAGGCTTCCGGTACGGTAACGTCAAACGGCTTGCAGCTTGCAATGATGATGATAACAACAGGTCCGATAATTCTGGCGTATCCGTTTTTGCAGAAGTATTTTGTGTCGGGTATGACATTGGGTGCGATAAAAGAATAATTATCATATAAAAATGAAGGGAGAAGTAAAATGAAAAAACAGTATTTTAAAATGGCAATTGCAGGAACGGCAGCATTTGTTATGGCAGCGTCCTCCGCCGGCTGCGGCAGCAAGGACACGGCTAAGGGCGGTGTGCAGAACATTACGTGGTACACCGAGGTTTCCGGCGGCGGAAACGACGCTATGTGGGACAGTGCGGAGGTTTTAAAAAAGGTTGTTGAAAAAACCGGAATCCGTCCTAAAATCACAAGCCCTGCCGATGGCGGTAACACAAAGCTTAATCTTATGCTTTCAACCGGCGATATGCCCGACCTTATCACATTTGACGCTACGAATTCCTCGACAATGGAGGATTTGGTAAAGCAAAAAGCTCTTTATTCAATGGACGAAATTGCGCAGAAGTATGAAAACGGATTTCTCGATGAAATTCCCGAGGTTATGAAAACTCAGGCAAAGGACAGAAACGACGGCAAGCTGTACGGTCTTCCCGGTTTCTTTGTAACGGGTGAAGGTTCACAGAGCGGTACACAAAGTTATAATGTGCGTGCGGACATATACGAGGCTCTCGGTTCGCCCGATATGAGCACACCGGATAAATTTATCGAGGCGCTTAAGCTGTTTAAGGAAAAATATCCCACGATTGACGGCAAAAAGACAATACCTCTTGACCTTAACATGCAGTGCTGGAGTCTTTATATTATCGAACGCTCCTTCGGCATTGTAAACGATAACTATGTGGACGAAAACGGAAACGTTAAGCTTAAATGGCGTGACCCCAAATACCGCGATGTTGTTAAATTTATGGCACGTCTTAACAGAGAAGGTCTTTTGGATAAAGACATGTTTGTTAAACAGTCAAACCAGATTACCGAGGACAGAGCAACAGGAATAACCTTCTGTATTGCCTCGTCTTTTGACCAGCTTTGGGACGCAAGCTCTGTTTTAAAGCGTTCAAATGACAAGGCGTTTTATAAAGTAATCGAGCCTATGAGCGCGGTTGACGACCCGGTATTTTCGCCGGTAGTGCCCTATTCATACTGGACAATGACTTCTATGCCCACAGCCGGTAAAAATCCTGAGCTTGCCGCAAAGTTCTTAAGATACATGTGGAGCGATGAAGGAGAGCTTCTTATGAATTACGGTATTGAAGGCGAACACTACACCGTTGACAGTGAAGGCTATATGGATATTAAGCCGGAGGTTTTGGCTGAACAGGCAAATAATGCTGACGGATTTATGAAAAAGACCGGTATAAGCGCGTTCCGTTTCCTGTGGCGTCAGGTGCTTAAAACAAGAGATGGAGTATCCACAGAGGAGCCCCAGCGTGCGGCTGACCGTAAGCTCGCTTCAAAATACGCGAGAGTTGTTGACACAAACCTTACAAGATTTATGGAACCCACAAAGAACGAAACGGACATTCAGAACATTAAAACAAACATGGACAGTATTGTAAATTCAACAATCCATAAATATGTTTTAGAACCGGACGAGGGCAAGGCGCTTGCTGCATTTGACCAGATGTTAAAAGACTTTGACAAAGCGGGCGTTGAAAAGCTTGAGGAGTTCAGGACTCAGCAGTATAAGAAAAATATTGAGCTTTACGGAGAATTTAAAAACTAATCATAGGAGTGATTTTGTTGCTGAAAAAACTAACGGCACTTTTAATTGCCGCAGGCATGATTACAACTCAGGCGGCATTTGCGGATATCGGCACACAGTTTGACAACCGGACGGGGAAACTTACCCTGTCCGGGGCTTTGCCCGATGATGCCGCCGATAATTGGGTTACAATTGAGGTTATAAACCCAAAAGATAATAAAACGGTTTTTCTTACGCAAACTACCGCAGGCGCTGATTTAAGCTACACGGCAGAATTTGCTTTTGCGGTTGAATTGACGCACAAAGCCGAAAACCCTCTTTATAAGGTGAAGGTTAATTACATGCACGACGGAGAGGCGGAGGAGTATGACGTGTACTATACTCCCGACAAATTTACACAGTTGTGGATTGATATCGCCTCGTCTGACAGCACCGAGAAAACTGCGGAAATTTTTAAAAACGGTAATTTGAATGAAATTGCCGCACAGCTTGGTCTTGGCGGCACAAGCCTTGACGCGGATACTCTTGCGGACTATGTTTACAAAAAAACAAGCAAGCGTACTTTAAATTCTGTTTCCGATTGTCAGGACTGTGTAAGAGAAGCAATAATTTTCGGTGAGATTAAAACCGGCGGTGTAAAAAAGGCAAACGAATATATTGCCCTTTCCGACAGCAGTGTCGACAGTGCACTGAAAATTAATTCACAAAGCGAGGTATATAAGCTGTATCTTGGTTCCTCTGAAAAAATAAAAACGGCTTTTTCGGGGGCTATGACAGAGTATTATAACGATGGCAGTGAGTTTTCAAAGGCGTACAATGAACAGCTTTTGGTTAAAACAATTGAAAATTCCGACAACAACCTTCAAATCACCGCTGCATTGGACACATGCGGAAAATCCGCTTTAGGAAGCGAGTTTGAAAATTCGGAGTATGCAAAACTGAAAACAAATTCGGATAAAGAAAAATTTGCCGGCATTTTAAAAGATGAATTAAACGATAATTCAATTTCTGCCGCATTTGCAAATGCCGAAACAAAGTATAAGGGGCAGAATAACAATAACGGAGGCACTTCCGACAGTAAGCCGCGCCCAAGCGGCGGTTCGGGCGG
>CAJLYO010000127.1 GCA_905210885.1 uncultured Eubacteriales bacterium
TCTCTTGTACGCCCAAACATCTCCATCTCCTGTTTCACATAGGCATCATTTTCCGGGAAGTCTGGCTGTTCTTCGTAATCATACTGTGTACCATAATAGAGTCTTATCACGCCATCATCATTCAGCACCGCCGGGTCAAAGCATACATACCGCATCATCGGACTTCCATCTTTATTGCGCACATGCCCTAAAAATTTATATTTTCCCGCTGGCGTATCACATACAGCCACGCTGATCGGACATGTATAACCACCCACGCCATAATCGCCGGACATCGCGTAATACAGGTAATATTTTCCATCATTTCCCTGCACAACATCCGGTGCATACATATAACAAAGCTCCGGGTAAGCAGGATCCTGATCTGCCTCATATATCACTCGTTCTTTTCTCCAATCTGTCAGATCATCTACCGGTGCCGAATACACAGTATAGTCATCCATACAGAATGTATATCCCCCCTCATGATCATGGGAACCATACAGATACACGCGGTCTCCGAACACATGTGGTTCCCCATCCGGGATATACTCATTCAAAGGTAAAAAAGGATTAAACACTTGTTTCTTTCTCATAATCTTGTCCTCCTGCTCGTTCTATTCATGCAAAGTGAGATATTATTTCCTCATGCCCTGATCTGACTATATCTTATCGTAATCTTTTTTCACTATCTACCGAATCATTGCTATTTAGTTATCAATTATTGCTATTTTTTTACGAATATTTTTGCTGTTTTTCATAATTTTCTTGATATTTTTTTCTACATTCTGGGCAACCAATGCTATTTATAACTAATTCTATATTTGGAATATTGAATATTTTAAATAATTCATTAGCCATAAGTATTATTTCTACATCTGCCAAATACGAATTTGTTCCTAAAACTTCTGCACCAATCTGGTGAAATTCCCTAAGCCTTCCTTTTTGTACATTTTCGTATCTATACATCGACATATTGTACCACATTTTAGTTGGTGATGGTAAACTAGACATTCCATTTTCTATATATGCTCTTACTACACCTGCTGTTCCTTCTGGTCTTAGTGTTATACTTCTCCCGCCTTTATCCTCAAAAGTATACATCTCTTTTTGTACAACATCTGTAGTTTCCCCAACGCCTCTTTGAAAAAGCTCTGTATTTTCAAAAACAGGAACTCTAATTTCTTTAAAGCCATAGTTTGCAAATAGTTCTTTTGACTTTTCTTCTATGTACTGCCATTTATATGAATCTTGTGGCAATATATCTTTTACTTCGTCTTTCCGTTATTGCGATAATGATAATCCAGTTTTTCAACAAAAACTATAACGACGTATTTCTGTGCGTGCTTACGCTTATTCTGTTTACAATCCCGGAATTTGTGGATAAAAAGCTTAATATCGAGCTTCCCAACACCTTAGAGGTTATTATTCTGCTGTTTATATATTCCGCAGAAATTCTCGGCGAAATCCGCGGATATTATTTAAGCTTTAAACACTGGGACACAATGCTCCACACCATAAACGGCTTTTTAATGGCAGCAATCGGCTTTTCCATGATTGATATTTTAAACAGAACCGAAAAAATCAAATTTGTGCTGTCACCGGTTTTTGTTGCGGTTGTGGCGTTTTGTTTTTCCATGACAATCGGCGTTTTATGGGAGTTTTTTGAGTTCGGTATGGACACAATGACCGCAACGGACATGCAAAAAGACTATCTTTACACCACGGTTTCCACGGTGTATTTAAACCCGGAAAACGAAAATGTGCCCGTCGTGATTAAAGACATAAAAAAAACCGTCATAGACGGCACTGTAGACGGCAAAAGCCGCGAAGTTACCATTGACGGCGGATATCTCGACATAGGTATACATGATACCATGAAGGACCTTATTGTAAATTTCATAGGCGCCCTCACGTTTTCGATTCTCGGTCTTTTCTATATCAAAAACAGGGGCAAGGACAGCTTTCTGTCGCAGTTTATTCCAAAGCGAAAACGATAGGCGCTACAGTTCAACCGTTGTGACTTCGTTTCCGTGTTCACGTATTATGTCAACCAAATCCTCCGGTTTTATCCAAACTGTCGCGGTATTTTCGTTGGGGTGAATACCCATAAGCCCCGGCTCTTTGTAAAAATCCGCGTCAATATAAAAATGAACGGCGCACTCCTTATCATTCAAAAGACCGAAAGGGCTTACAGACCCGGGCAAAAGTCCCATAATGCGCATAAGGTCGTCGGGTGAGGCAAAACTTAAATTGCGTGTGCCGTTGTTTCTTCTGAATTCCTTTAAATCAACACGTTTGTTTCCGCGAACGGTAATAAGATAATAATTTCTCTTTTTGTCATCGCGGACAAAAAGATTTTTCGCGTCCGCCTCCGGGTACGGCAGTTCAACATCGCACAGCTCGTCCATTGAAAACACGGCGCTGTGTTCCGTTATTTCGTGCCAAACGCCCTTTTTATCCAAAAAATCATATACTTCCTGCTTGTCCATTCTTGATACTCTCCGATTTTTCTATTTATGGTAATTCTCATGATTTATAATCTTAAAAGCGCGGTATATCTGTTCCGAAAGGATAACGCGCATAAGCTGATGGGGAAAGGTCATTTTTGAAAATGACAGCTTTAAGTCAGCCTTTTTCTTAACGCTGTCGTCAATGCCCCTGCTTCCGCCTATTATAAATGTAATGTGCGACACACCCTCAACGCTTTTTTCGGAAATAAACTCCGCCAGTTCCTCGCTTGAAAGCTGTTTCCCCTCAATGCAAAGAGGTACACAAAGACCCTTTATTCTGGGCAGAATAAGCTGCGCCTCCTTTTGCATTTCATCGGCACTGTCCGGATAATCCGGAAGCTGGGTTATAACAAATTTGCAATACCGGCTCAGTCTTTTTGAGTACTCCGATATTGCATCACTGAAAAATTTCTCTTTAATTTTACCTACCGCTATTATTTCAATTGTTATCATTTTATCCTGCATTAACGCTCGGGGCATACCGCGGCGCAATAGTAACGTCAACATGTCTGCCCAAGTGTATTCCTTCATATTCAAGTGCCGAAGACACGGTGTCAAATGCCGTTTTCTCGGTATTATTCTCGATACTTAAATGCCCCAGCAAAAGCCGCTTAGTTCCGCGCTTTACAAGATACGCCGCAAATCTGCCGCTGTCGGTATTGCACAAATGACCGTAATCTCCGGCAATACGCTTTTTAAGCGGATAAGGGTAGCTTCCCGTTTCCAGCATTTTTGCATCATAATTTGCCTCCAAAAGCACCGACTCGCAGCCCGAAACAGCCGTCATAACCTTTTCCGTAACATGCCCGATATCCGTAGCAACGGCATATTTTTTGCCGCCGCAGTCTATAACGTAGCCCGTGGGCATGTTTGCGTCATGGGGTATCTCGAAGGGGGTAACGGAAAAATCGCCAAAATCAATACCGGCAAATTCACTGAAACGTATGATGTTTTCCGGCGCAATCCTGCCTATATTCATGCCGTCCCATGTTCCGACGCTTGCGGCTACGGGAATGTTATATTTTCTGGACATAACCCCCACACCGCTTGCGTGGTCTATATGTTCATGCGTCACAAATATGCATCTTAAGCTTTCCGGCGCAATTCCCGAGGCATTAAGCAGTTCCGAAGCGCGCTTGCCGCTCATTCCGCAGTCTATTAAAATATTTGTGCCGTTATGAGAAAACAAGACACAGTTTCCGCTGCTGCCGCTTACAAGTGTGCGAAAAACCGTCATAGTGCCTCACCGCTGAAAACCGGACCGTTATCGTCATCTTCAAAGGACTTTCTCGTTATCTGCGCACCAAGCCCCTTAAGCTTGCTCTCAAAGTTTTCATAACCTCTGTCGATATACTTCAAATTGCCTATTTCCGACACACCGTCAGCCGCCAAAGCCGCGATAACCATGCATGCGCCGGCACGCAAATCAGTAGCGTTAATAGGTGCGCCCGTAAAATTCTTTATACCTTCTATTATAGCGCTTCTGCCGTCAACCGTGACTCTTGCGCCCATTTTTCTGAGTTCGTCAACATACTGAAAACGGTTTTCCCAAACGCTTTCGGTAATAATGCTTGTACCCTCTGCAAGGGACAGCAAAACAACAGCCTGAGGCTGCATATCCGTAGGAAAGCCGGGATACGGCAGGGTTTTTATATTTGCCCTCTTTAAAGGCTTGTCACGTTTAACCCTTACGCTGTCATCATATTCCTCAACAGTTACATTCATCTCAATAAGCTTTGCGGTAATACTCTCCAAATGCTTGGGTATAACGTTTTTAATAAGCACATCGCCGCCGGTCGCAGCCGCCGCAACCATAAAAGTGCCTGCCTCAATCTGGTCCGGTATTATGGAGTATGTTCCGCCGCTAAGCTTTTCAACACCGCGGATTTTTATGGTATCTGTTCCGGCACCCTTTATTGCCGCGCCCATAGCGTTTAAATAGTTTGCCAAATCAACAACATGAGGCTCTTTTGCGGCATTTTCGATTATCGTAATGCCTTCGGCACGGACAGCCGCAAGCATCGTATTGATTGTGGAACCTACGGACACAATATCCATATAAATATGCGCCGCCTTAAGGCTTTTTGCGTGTGCCTCAATAAAGCCGCGTTTAATATCAACATCAGCACCCAAAGCCTCAAAACCCTTAATGTGCTGGTCAATCGGACGAACGCCGAAATTGCAGCCGCCCGGCATAGCAACCTCAGCATGGTTAAATCTGCCCAAAAGCGCGCCAATTAAGTAGTACGAAGCGCGCATCTCACGCACCATATTTTCAGGCGCGGTAAAGCTTGTAAGCTTTGTGCTGTCGATTCTTAGAGTGTGAGGGTCAAGAAATTCAACCTTTGCACCAAGCTGTTCCATTATCTTGCATATAACATAAACGTCGGTTATTTCGGGGACATTCTCGATTATACTTACGCCTTCAACAAGCAAAGCGGCAGGGATAATGGCAACAGCCGCATTTTTAGCACCGGCGATTGTTACCTCGCCGCAAAGTTTTTTGCCGCCCATAACAACAAATTTATCCAAAATTTCACCTTCCTGCTTTTGTACAGTCAAAGTTACATTAAATATGATTTCACATTTTTACTTAAATATTATACAATAAAACATTTACTTTTTCAAGTATTTTTTAAAATTAATATCAGAAACAGCGAAAAAAATTGAAAAAACATGAAAATCATTCCTCGCATATAAATCGGGTGAATACATAAAATATCTTTGCAACACCAATCAACTTAAAAAAGGAGATGAATTAAAATGGCTAAGAACACAATGGTTCCTCAGGCAAGAGAAGCAATGGACAGATTTAAGATGGAAGCTGCTTCAGAGGTAGGCGTTAACTTGAAGCAGGGTTACAACGGTGACCTTACTTCAAGACAGGCAGGTTCTGTCGGCGGTCAGATGGTTAAA
>CAJLYO010000128.1 GCA_905210885.1 uncultured Eubacteriales bacterium
CCTGCCGCAAATGATACAACCGGCAGTATGCCGATAAATATTGCCGCACAAAGCAGCAGACTTAATAATTTCCGTTTCATTTTGTTTTCCTCCCGAAGAACGAATGTGTTTTTAACTTATCATATTATTGTACCACAAATTTTGCGCGGTGTCATCATACCAAAGTATGATTTTTATGCGCGGTTCATTACGGAGCGGTACACATGGCGTTCCGTAAGCGCATATGTTTACGCAAACCTTACGTCCTGCAAACTTTAATCTTCAAAACGCTTTACCCCAAATCGCACGACATTAAAACCGCGTCCTCAATCGGGTCGCGGTAGTAATTTTTACGCACGCCGCAGGGGTGAAAGCCCTGATCTTCGTACAATGCGATTGCCGGCGCATTTCCGGCACGCACCTCCAAAAGCATAACGGCGGCGGTCTTTTTTGCCTCGTTTTTAAGCGCGTCTAAAATCGCTTTGCCGTACCCCTTCCGGCGGTACTCGGGCAAAACCGCTATGTTTGTAATCTGCGCTTCGTCCGCGGCAAGCCACATTCCGCCGTATGCCGCAAGAATTTTTCCGTCAAATATTCCGAAATACCGCGTTGAATCGCTATCCAAATCGCCGAGAAACATTTTTTCCGTCCAGGGCGGTGATATACATATTTTGTCTGCGGCGGCAAGCTGCGCCGCGTGCTTTGTTTCAAGTCTTGTTACAGTCATAACACACCCTCCTTTTTTCATTTTATCATAAATTTTGAAATTTTACAATTATGTTAACTTATAAAAAAACAGTTGGATTTTGTCGGATTATGTGCTAAAATAGAAAGCGCAGTTATAATTACTATCCGAGGGGGACAAATAAAAATGCAATTCAAACGAATGACGGCGGTTGTTGTGTGCATTGCGCTTATGTGTACCGCTTTTGTATATGCTTTTAACGATACAGCCGGACACTGGGCGGAGCAGTACGCCGTTTATTTAAATCAAAAGGGAATTTTAAACGGAGACGATTTGGGAAACGCAAATCTTGCAAACAATGTTAAAAGAAGCGAATTTACCGCCATGCTTGTGCGTATGCTTTACGGAGAGGTTTCCGCCGGCAGCAGCTTTTCGGACGTTACGGCGGATAAATGGTACTACGGCGCTGTGGGCTATGCCGCACAGCAGGGCATAGTTTCGGGCGGCGGCGACGGACGCTTTTATCCCGATAACCTTGTAACAAGAGAGGAAATCGTTCTTATGCTGTACCGCGCGCTGGGACTTTCCGGCGGCGAATGCAGCTTTACCGATGTAGGAAGCGGCTACAAATATTATAAGGAAATCGCGGCGGCGGTTTCTGCCGGAATTATAAACGGATATTCCGACGGAAGCTTTATGCCCACGGCAAAATCCACCAGGGGGGAGGCATGCGCAATGCTCTACCGAGTGCTTAACAAAGACGCACAGCCCGAAACACCCGTTACGCCTCCGGCGGTAGCGCGGCTTAATCTTTCATGGCAGCAGGTGTACAACAAAAACGTAACCACTGCCGGAAGCTACGTAAGAGAAGGTCTGGACGTTGTTTCGCCCATGTGGTTTAAAATTGTTTCAAAAACAGACGACCTGCCCCAAAGCTACGAATATCCCGTAGGTGATAACATGTACCTTCAGGATTTCGGAAACAGCGCCTATATGGCGGACGCGGCGGCGAAGGGATACAAGGTATGGCCCATGTTCAAGGGCGACGGCACCTTAAACGGTCAGGGCAAATTTTTAAATAACGAAAGCGCACGCAAAACAGCGGTTGAGCTTTTGCGCAGCATGGCAAAAACCTACGGCTTTACAGGCATAAACATGGATTTTGAAAATATGCGCCAGACCGACCGCGATGCATACACAACCCTTGTTAAAGAGGTTGCCGCTATGTGCCGCGAGGAGGGGCTTATACTGTCCGTTGACGTTACGAAATATCTTGAAACAAGCCCCACGTACTCCCTGTGCTACGACAGGGCGGCAATCGCGCAGTACGCCGACTATGTGGCGCTTATGGCATACGACCAGAACGGAACATGGAGCAAAAAAGCAGGCTCCGTTGCCGGTCTTGACTGGGTTGAGGAGAGCATAAAGATAACGTTAAACGAGGTTCCGGCGGAAAAGCTTTTGCTGGGTATTCCCTTTTACGCAAGGCTGTGGCGCGAGGAAAACGGAACGGTTGTGAAAACCTCCGCAATAGGCATGGACACGGCGAAAAAGCAGGTTGACAACGCCGGCGCGCAGATTGTGTACGACCAGAAAACCGGACAGAACTATGCGGAGTGGACGGACGGAAACCAGGTATGCAAAATCTGGCTTGAGGACGAAACCTCCGTCAAGGCGCGTCTTGACCTTATCGCAAAATATAATCTTGCCGGCGCGGCGTCATGGAGCATGACCTTTGAACACCCGTCAATATGGGGATTTATTAAGGAGAATCTGCGTTGAGTAAAAATATTAAAGAAGCAATTTACGGCTTTTTGTGCGGCACGGGCTCATGCCTGTTTATCGTGGGCATGCTGCCGCAAAAGCTGTTGTCGACAATTATCGGCGTGCTGATTGCAAGCCTGGGCATATATTATGTAATGAAACACAGACCGGCGAAGTGGTTTTTAATCACTTTCGTCGTGTGCTGTGCATGCTTTATTCTGCTTTTGCCAAGATAAAAAATCAGAGGTGACACAAAATGCCTATCAGAATACCCAACAAGCTGCCGGCGGAAAAAATTCTTGCCGGCGAAAACATATTTGTAATGAATGAAAAAAGGGCGCTGACACAGGATATCCGCCCTTTGAGCATTGTGATTTTAAACATAATGCCCACAAAAATTACCACGGAAACTCAGCTTCTGCGCCTTTTGGGAAACACGCCCCTTCAGGTTAACATTCAGCTTGCGGCGATGGAAAGCCACACAAGCAAAAACACGCCCAAGGAGCACCTGAGTACCTTTTACAAAACATTTGACGAAATAAAGCGCAACAAATATGACGGAATGATTATCACCGGTGCGCCCATAGAGCAGATTGATTTTGAGCAGGTGGACTACTGGGACGAGCTTAAGGAGATTATGGAGTGGACGAAAACCAACGTAACCTCAACCATGCATATATGCTGGGGTGCGCAGGCAGGACTTTACTACCATTACGGAATACCGAAATATCCTCTTGAAAAAAAGATGTTCGGCGTTTTCCCCCACACACTTGTGCGTAAAAACAAAATGCTGACACGCGGCTTTGACGATGTGTTTATGGTGCCCCATTCAAGGCACACCGAGGTGCGCGAGGAGGATATCCGCCACGTTCCGGAGCTTGAAATAATCGCGGTTTCAAAGGAGGCAGGGGTGTATCTTGTAAGCTCGAAAGGCGGGAAGCAGATTTTCGTCACCGGGCATGCGGAATATGACGCGGACACCCTCGCCGGAGAATATTTCCGCGATATTGAAAAGGGGCTTGAAATTGACGTGCCCAAAAATTATTTTAAAAACGACAATCCTAAGAATAAGCCCGTAAATTCGTGGCGTTCAACGGCGAATCTGCTGTTTTCAAACTGGCTTAACTACCATGTATACCAGACGACGCCGTACGATATTAACGATATTAAGTAAGGGAGAAGAAATATGGAAAGCTACAATCAGATAAAGGTTACCGTGCCCGTGTCCATGGTTCAGACGGCGCAGGACGTTATGACCATGATGAATTTTAACGGCGGTATTATGATTGAGGATTACTCCGATATCGAGGCATGCCCATGGGACTACATAGATACGGAAATTCTGGCAAAGGACAGAACGACAGCCGCTGTCAGCGGTTTTATAGCCGAGGGAAGCGATATTATGCCGGTTTTGGAGCAGTTAAAGCTGCTGCTGCCGGAGGCGGACGTTGAGGTTGTGTCCGTTGAGCAAAGCGACTGGGCGAATAACTGGAAAAAGTATTATAAGCCTATACGCGTGGGCAAATCCATAGTTATAAAGCCGTCGTGGGAGCCGTACGAAAAGCAGGACGGTGACGTTATTGTGGAACTTGACCCGGGAATGGCATTCGGAACGGGAACCCACGAAACCACAAGAATGTGCATGGAGCTTTTGGAGCGCTTTGTAACGCCGGAAACCACGGTTTTGGACGTGGGCTGCGGAAGCGGAATTTTGTCCATAACCTCGCTTTTGCTGGGGGCAAAGAGCATTGTGGGCGTGGATATCGACCCGGTTGCAGTGGACGTTGCCGTTGAAAACGGGGAAAGAAACGGATTTTGTCCGCCGCGGTACGTGATTAAAAAAGGTAACCTTGCCGACGAAATAGAAGGCATGTTTGATATAGCTGTTGCAAATATTGTTGCCGACGCAATAAAAATGCTTGCGCCCGATGTTAAGCGGTTTATAAAACCGGAGGGGTATTTTATATGCTCCGGAATTATCGAGGACAGAATTGACGATGTGAAGGAATGTCTTAATTCCCTCGGCTATAATATTATCGAAGTTTTGCGCCAGGGCGAGTGGGCGGCTATGCTTTGCAGACCGTAAGAGCTGCCGCGGTGCATATGTTCGCACAAACCTTACGTCCTGTGAACTCTGCCACAAGTCTTGGTTTACAAGGCGCCTTGTAAAAGGAAAATTACAGTGTGTTTTTGCTTTTGCCGGGCTGGCTTTTTAATGCCTCCCTTGCCTAAAGGGAGGGGAACCGCATAAGCGGTGGAAGGATTCATTTTTGCCACCAAAAAGTGACAAGAATAAACGAATACTACTATTATTAAAATTTGTACAACGTGATATGTCGTAACATTTATCACAGGGCGTTTCGGGCAGATAATATCTGCCCCATATGCACGGACGTGTCAATCCGCACACCATTTTACCGTATTATCAGTCCGCAAAGGAGCTTTTACGTCAATGTATACATTTGAAACCTCCGGTTTATTTAACCAAAATGAAAACATATATATTGTAAAACGCTTAAACGACAGCGGTTTTCCGAGCCACACCCACAAATTTGCAGAGCTTGTGTACATTATTGACGGCGAAGCTGTGCACTATATTGACGGCACGGAATACAAAACGAAAAAAGGCGACTTGATATTTATAAATTACGGGCAGACCCACGAATTTTCCGGGAACGAAAGCTACAGCTATTACAATATCCTGTACGTTCCCGAATTTTTCAGCAGCCAGCTTATTAATTCCGAAAACATCTACGATATTTTCAGAATTATCCTTGCGGACGACTTTGAAGGCGCGCGTCAGCTTGTAAGCTTTTCCGGGACGGAACTTTCGGCGCTGTCAAGCCTTGTTTTTGAGATGGAAAAGGAGTATAACGAAAAAAAGCCGGGGTATAAAAGCGTTTTAAACGGACTCAGCCGCGTGCTTTTCACCATGCTTTTGCGAAAACTCGGCGATACGGCGGCGCC
>CAJLYO010000129.1 GCA_905210885.1 uncultured Eubacteriales bacterium
AGTTTGGACAGTACGGAAATAATGCGCTGCTGATTGAAACAGAATTTGGCGATGAACGTATGATTAATGGATATTTTATCTTGATGCCTGAGGAAGAGTCCTATGCAAAGATTTTATCCTCTCTTGGAATTCAGTTATAGAGGAGATCGTAGAATATGGGAGAAGTGATCAAGGTTGGAATGGCAGACCTGAAAACTGCAAAAGCTCCGAATACACTCACGACACTGGGGTTGGGCTCTTGTATCGGATTAACACTTTATGATCCGGTGACGAAAATCGGTGGATTGGTACATTATATGCTGCCAGACAGCACAAAATTAAAAAATATTCCGGCAATACCTGCCGCAGTGCCTGCTCTGCCGCGGTTTTCCGGATGTCCTCCGGTAACGCGGTCCACAAAAAATTTAAACATAAATCTACTCCTTCGGCATATAAAAGCTCAGCGCCGCACCGTCACCTACGGGTATTATCGAGGTGCAAAGGTCATCGCGCGAGCATAATTCGTCAAGATATCTGCGCAGACGTTTAATTATAGTGACCTTGCGGCGGCGGAAAAGCTCATCTGTGGCAACCATTCCTTTATACAAAATATTGTCGCTGAAGATCACTCCGCCCGGTCTTAAAAGCTTTAAGCACATAGGCAGGAATTCAAGATACTGTGCCTTTGCGGCGTCAAGAAATATAAAATCATACTGCCCCGAAAGGGTGCCCAGTACCTCCGCGGCGTCCCCCTCATAAACCGTTATGTCGTCCTTATGCCCGGATTTTTCAATGTTTTTGTATAAATGGGGCAGCATTTCCTCACTGCGTTCAATCGTTGTAACGGTGCAGCCGCACTGCGCCATCGTAACTGCGGAATAACCTATAGCCGCCCCCACCTCAAGCACGTTTTTCACATTGCCGAACCGTATAAGCGTTTCAATAAACCTTATGGTTTCCGGCTGTGCTATAGGCACGCTGTTTTCATGGGCAAACTGCTCCATTTCCGCAATAAGCCCGGTACTTTTTTTCAGCGTGCGCCTTATATACCGCACAATATATTCATAATTAATATTATATTCATCATTATTTTCCATATGTATCTCCTTTATTTCAAAAGCGCTGCGTCAATCGCCGCCTTGCCCGGACAGCATATTGCGCCTTTGGGCAGACCTGCATACATAAATGTGTTATAGGGGGAGTCGATTTTTTTATCCTCCTCCGTTATTTCATCAGTTCCGAGCATATACTCTAGCGCAGCCTCGGAATTAAGATTTTCATTATTTTTAAGCTTTTTATGTATATCCTCCGCAAGCGCCTTCATTTCGGAAGGCGACTTTGCCTCCTTTTGCACAAGGGACGCAATTATCACAGCCTGATTCTCCGTTATACCAAGCTCGCCGCAGCGGTTTTTGTCAAGATAAGCGTTAAAAGCATCGGTCATTTCGCGCACAAGCCCCGCTGCATCCGAAACAGTGTAAGTTCCGGGCAAAAGATATCCTTCGTAGCTTTTCGCCGTGCGGTTTCCGTCAAGTGCGGCAAGAGCCTTATAAAAATCGTCCTTTTCTATACCCAAAAGAGTTTTTGCGGAAAGTGCAATTTCGTCAAGAGTAGTGCCGTCCGCCGCCACAAAAGCAACCACACCGTCCGTTTTATCCGAAGTTACAGCTGTCATTATTTCGCTGTAGGTCATGGATTTTGAAATAACATGTCCTCCGCATACAAAAGCCTTTCTGTGAAAAAGTCTGTATGCGCGAAAAGCCGCCGGGAACATTATAATATCGTTTTCATGTAAAATTTCCGCAATTTTTCGCGGTGATACAGCGGACAGAACCGCCGCCTTGGACAGCGCCGGAAAATACACCGAAACCGCAGTTTTGTCACGGCGAAGTCCGGCAAAAACATCGGCATACGTCAAAAATCCGCATGCAATCACAAAAACCGCAGTAAGGGCGATTACCACACAGGAAAATTTACTCCGTTTTTTCTTATAAAACATGGGTTTTTGACGTCTCACGTTAATCCCTCCCTATATATTGCTTGTAAAGAAAAACATAACATAACCCAAAATTATTATAACCATAGGCGCATTAAATATTGCCTTTGCTATCTGGCGCCCCAGTCCGTAGCTTTTGTACCTCCGTACAAGCTTTCTGTTAAGGGCGGATATTGACATAACAAACACCACGGCGGATATAACCATTACCGCCGCCGCGGCAACCGTGTTAAATTCAAATGAGGAATATTCCAAAAGCAAGGCGCATGCGTTAAAGGAAAAGTGGATAATCATGCCTGCATAAACGGACTGAGTCATCCACACCGCATAACACAGAACAAAGCCAATAAACAGCGTTGAAACAAACGATGCCGGGTTGTTATGTAAAATCGCAAACCATATTGCGGAAATAAAAAGCGAAGCCCGGTAGCCGTATTTTTCCGTTGCGTGAAGCACAATTCCGCGCATTAATATCTCCTCGAATACCGCCGGCATAAGCGCAGTCACCAAAATTGCGGCGGCAAAATTATCGCTTCTGCTTACGGTTTGGGAAAATTCAAAGCCGTGCTTTGTAAGAAATGCAACCACAGGGGCGTTTATAAGCGCCGACACCGGCTGTGCGCCAACCCCTGCCAGCACGCACATTAAAACCGCCGTCACAGACAGTTTTCGATGCTTTATAACCTCCGACGGCTTAACATTTTTAAGCAAAATAAATATCACGCAGGGAAGCAAAACCGATATAATCTGAATACACGCAAGCTCCGCAAGATGGGGCATACCCGTTTTAAAATGCCTGTTCCAAAATATATCGAGCATTTCGCGGGATACGTAATTAAGGTAAAATACAAACAGCAAAAGCCACGGACAGCTTCTGACGCTGTACATACCCTTTGGTTCTTCCGTCATATCTTTATAATCCTCTCTTGTGTAATTATATAGTCTACGAAAATGTCGTGTTCCTCGGAAAAGTCCTCCGCCGTCAGGCATTCCTCATAGCAAAACCCAACCTTTATTCCGCGAAAACCGCGCAAAAACCTGTCATAGTACCCTCCGCCGTAGCCAAGCCGCGCCCCGTTTGTGCAGTAGCATATTCCCGGCACGGTCACAACATCTATTTTCTCCGCCGGATAAAGCTTAAGCTCCTTTGGCTGCGGTATGCCGTAGGCACCGCCAACCGTTTCGCCGCCGTAAACACACGGCTTTATAATGCCCGACTCTTTGTACGTTACCGGCACAAGCAGCGTTTTCTCACTGTGCAAAAGTATCGGAGAGGTGTCAGGCTCGTTATTTATGCCAATGTAAGTCATAACGCTTTTTGCCGCCAAAAACAGCGGTGACGAGATAAACCTTTCGGCAATGCCGTCATTATTCACGTTTTTTCGTATTTCCTTATACTTTTGCCGCAGCGCACGCTTATCCATTGTACAAAATACCCTTTGCAACGCTGTCCGCCTTATCGCAAAGCTTTCCGGCAAGCTCCAAAGCAAATGCCGCAGAGCTTCCCATACCGTTTGCGGTTATAACGTTTCCGTCGGAAACCACGGGGCTTTTTGTATATTCCGCGCCGATTAAATCGTTTTCATAACCCGGATAGCAGGTTGCCTTTTTGCCCTTTAATATGCCGAGCTTGCCCAAAATTTTAGGTGCCGCACAAATTGCCGCAATATACTTTCCCTTTTCGTCGGCGTCCTTTAAAATGCCGCAAAGCTTTTCGCACGCCTCCAAATTATCTGCTCCCGGAAGTCCGCCCGGGAGAATGTACATCTGCGCGTCAGAAATCTTATCTATCACCGTGTCCGCCTTAACCGTTATTTTGCGTGCACCGGTCACATACTCACCGCCTATTGATACGGTTTCAACCTCCAAGCCGCAGCGGCGCAGTATGTCAACGGGCGTAAGCGCCTCTATTTCCTCAAAACCGTCTGCCAAAAATACATATATCATTTCAGTACTCCTTTATATTTTTTTATCATTAAATCGGGACAGTATGACTGTTTCGCCTTTCTTAAACCCTCAAGCCCCATATCCTCCTCGCGGTTTATATATTTAAAGCCGGAGAGAAAATCGCGGGCAAAGTGCTGATTTATAACCGTGTACGCCCCCTTATAATCCACATTTGCCTTTTCAATATGAATTACCGCCGTATCCGGATTAAGCCTTTCGCCGATTGTAAATGCCGCAAGGTTTTTATCCACGGTAAGCTTTGCACCCATAAGCTTTAAATAATCAAAATTTTCAAGAAGCTCCGCAATGCTTTCCTTTTCCTGGCGCAGATACTCGTCCCCGGTGTCCTCGTACCAACTGTTGTAGGCATTTGTAATAAACTCCGCATCAGCCTCTGTAATTTTGGAAAATTCGCAGTTGTAAAGCTTGTAAAAGCTGTTTATATGGTTTCTCTTTGAATGAAGTTTTTTGCCGGAAAGATTAATAAGCTTGTCGCTTGTGTACACATAATCAAAACTTTCCGTCATTTCGGAAAATTCAAAACTTCCCGGAAACGCCTCCTCGAGCTTGTCCCTCTGGTCCTCCGTAAGACCGTAAAACCGCGTTTTGTCCCCGAAAAGCCCGATACATTCAAAAACCGCCTCTTTAAAATCACCGTTTCCCAAGGGAAAACGAAGGGAAAACGGGTTTTCGCCGTGCTTTGTTTTAAAAACAACACATCCCGAAATTTCCGCAAACTGCACGTTTAAAAGCTTTCGCCAAATGTAAAACGTGGTGAAATTAAGCTCGCTTGAATAAATGCAGGTGTTATTTATATATCCGTCAATCACATCTTTATCCGAAAGCGTGAGCGTTTTAAATTCCGTCATTTAAGCCTGACCCTTCTTTGCAATAACTTTTATAATAAATTTAGGCAAAACCATTATTCTCGGTATGCGCGACGGCTGCTTTATAACTCTGTAGAGCCACTCAAGATTCATTTTCTGCCACACCTCCGGCGCGCGCTTTACCGCGTCCGCAAGCACGTCAAGGCTTCCGCCCGCGCCTATAAGAATCGAAGTGTTAAGCTTGTCCATATTGCGGCTTATCCATTTTTCCTGCTTGCCAAGCCCCAGACATACCATAACCACATCAGGTTTTTTTTCGTTTATGTCCTTTATTATTTCACCGTCATTGTCAAAATAACCGTGATGATACCCCACAACATTCACACCGCGGCTTTTCATCTTTTCCGCCGCTTTTTGCGCAATGCCGGGCTTACTTCCGAAAAAGTAAAAGCTTTTGCCGGTTTTCATAAGATTACAGCAGAAATCAAACCCCGGAACACGCTCCGGAAGGGGATTTTTAAGTATTTTTGACGCAATAACAACACCTATTCCGTCCGGCAAAACAAGACTTGCACCCTTTAGCGCCTGCATAAGCTCCGAGTCCTCCTGAGCCGCCATGATTATTTC
>CAJLYO010000130.1 GCA_905210885.1 uncultured Eubacteriales bacterium
AAGAATAAATAAAAGAGTCCCTCCGGGAACACTATCTCGGAGGCATTCTTTCGCCTACGGCGTCTGCAAGTGCGGCTATAAATTTTCCGTTTGCCGGTTTTTTGCGTGTTTCGTCTACCGCAAATTTTTCGATTATTTCATCATCGGCGCATTTCCATGTATTACCGACGGCATGGCGTATATCACGTTCTACACTGCCGGCGGTGGTTCCGTGCTTTTCCGCAATCTGCGGATACATTTTGGTGGTAACCGATTTTAAAATATCATGATTTAAAATAGCAAGAGAAACCGCATCTATAAGGTAATCGTAGCCTTTAATGTGGGATGGCACGCCTATTGCATTAAGCTCACAGGCAATCAGGCTTTTGAGATTTATCCTGCGCACATCTCTTGTTCGGTTTCTTAAAAGCATTCTGACGCGGCATACAATGTTGTCAATGCCTATTGTTTCCGACGCCAGAAGTCCTACGTTTAAATCGTGGACCTTTTTGCTGAATGACTCCGCAATGCAGTCCGACACCATCATTATTTTTGGTCTCGGGAACAAATCCATTTCCTTAAGCTTTGCGAGAATCTCCAGACTGTCGGGGGCGGACAGGTCGTTATTTATAACAAACACCTCGGGTCTGCGTCTTTGAAGCATTTTCAGAGCGTTTGTTCCGCTGCCGGTGGTATACACTACTTCCATATCGTCTGCGCTCTCGGCACATTTTTTGAAAGCACTGCAAAATTTTTTGTCGGCAGCTGCGACTATAATTCTGGGTTTATCCATAAAAAATCCTCCGAACACTCGTATAACATTATTATACAACAAATTCTGAGGATTTTCAACAATTTTTGTAAAATTTTCCGAAAAAACATGTTTACATGTCTATATGGTCTTTTTGTGCAAGACATAATCTCCTGTACAAGCCCTCGCGGTTTATCAGCTCATCATGAGTTCCGGAGTCTTTTATACTGCCGTTTTCGATAACTATTATGTTGTCGGCATTGCGCACCGTTGAAAGCCTGTGGGCAATTACGATAAGCGTCTTTTTGCCGTACATTTCCTCGAGAGAACGGCGGATAAGCTCCTCGGTTTCGTTGTCGACGGCAGATGTTGCCTCGTCGAGTACAAGTATCGGCGACGGTCTTAAAAGGGCGCGGGCTATGGCTATTCGCTGTTTCTGCCCGCCCGAAAGCCTTGCGCCGCGTTCGCCGACAACAGTATTATATCCGTCCGGCATTTGGCATATAAATTCATGGGCATGTGCCGCTTTTGATGCCGCCGTCAGCTCGCTGTCGGTTGCGTTCGGTGCGCCGAAACGGATATTATCCGCAATTGTGCCGTTAAACAGAAATACATCTTGCAGTACAACGGAAATGTTGCTCCTTAAACACTCAAGAGTCAAATCCTTTATATCCGTACCGTCAAGCATAATTTTTCCGCTGTCCGTGTCATAAAACCGCTCAAGCAGGGAAATAAGGGTAGTTTTGCCGGCTCCCGTAGCGCCGATAATTGCGGTCATTGTCCCGGGTTTTGCATTAAACGAGATATTTTTTAAAAGCCCCTTATCATCATCACTGTAATCAAATGACACATTGTCAAACGTAACCTCACCCTTTGAAAGTCCGATATCATGGGCGTTGTCGCTTTGAGTTATATCGCTTTTTGTTTCAAGAACCGCAAGTACGCGCTCGCCGGAGGCAACGCACGTTTGTATGTCCTCCGCAAGCCTTCCCAGGGTTGTAAGCGGCGTGTAGAAAAGAGAAAGATACATAAAAAATCCCACAATATCAGCGGCGGACAGCCTTCCGCGAAGTGCAAGCGTTCCGCCTATTGCAGCAACCAAAACAGTGCCGGCGGAAGTAAGAAGCTCTACTGTCGGGTTGTAAATTCCGCTTGCAAAATTTGCGTGAATATTTACTCTGCTGTATTCATCGCAAAGCTCCGACATTTTTTCATGCTCCGATTTTTCCGCGGAAAACGCCTGTATTTCCTTCATTCCCGAAATGCGGTCCTGCATATTGCTGCTTAGTTTTCCGAAAAATCTGCTGTTTATTTTAAAAAGAGGATTAACCTTTTTTGAATAAAACGTGCTTGCATAAAAAACAAAAGGTATGGGAATAAGCGTTATTGCCGCAAGCGTCGGATTAACCGTGAACAGCATTACGGACACGCCGACGACTATCACCGCGTTTGAAATAAGGTCGGGCAATGCATGGGCGATAAGGGTTTCCAAAGCGCGTGTGTCTGTTAAAACACGGCTCATAATATCTCCCACGCGGTTTTTCGTGTACCATTTCGGCGACAGTCCCTGAATATAGTCGTAAACGCGCAAAGTAAGGGACGGGACATAGCTCCATGCCGCAACGTGCGCCTGCCATATGGCAAGAAATCTGAAAAATGCACGCAAAAGATATGAGATAACCAAAATTACCGCAAGTATTATAATGTTTTTTTGCGTGTCGGACGCCGGAGCCGCAAGCTGTGCGGTAATTCTCCGCACAACCGCCGGGGTAACCAGGTTTAAAAGGGAACCGGCAACCAAAACAAAGACGGTGAGCACTAAGGTCCACCGCCACGGTTTTGCATATACAAGCAATTTTTTTAATGTTTTAACCATAAGACAAAACTCCTGTCAGCACTGTTTCATACGGCTTATAACCTCGTCGTAAGTCGGTACGGATTTTCCGGCGCCTTCGCGGCTTACGGTGATAGAGGAGGTGTAGGTAGCAAAATCCACCGCGTTTTCCATGCTTTCACCCCGTGCAAGGGTTACAAGCACACCGCCCAAAAAGCTGTCCCCGGCGGCTGTGGTGTCAACCACTTCGCATTTTATAATACCATGCTTTTTTATTTCGTTGCCGTCGTTATAGATACAGCCGTCGGAACCGAGGGTAATTATAACATTTTTAACGCCCATCGCGTTAATATCGCGTATTGCCTTTTCCAAATCCTCATTTGTTTTAAGACTGCGGTTAAGCAGTGTTTCACACTCGATTCTGTTTGGCGTGAATATATCCGTGTACGATAAAAGTTCTTTGTCAAAATCCTTCATGGGTGCCGGGTTAACAACAACCGTTTTACCCATTTCCTTTGCTTTTTTAGCAGCGTACAGCACTGTTTCAATGGGAATTTCAAACTGGAAAACAACATAGTCCGCCCATTCCAAAAGCGCGGTGTTTTTGCCTATGTATTCAGGTGTTACAAGCATATTTGAACCGCCGTCCAAAATGATGCAGTTGTCCCCTCCGCACACAGTTATTACTGCCGTACCGGTGGGCTTGTCCGTTTTTGCTATGCCGTCTGTGCCTACGCCGAAGCCTTTAAGCTGACCTATTATCATTTCGCCGTTAGTATCGTTTCCCACACAGCCCATCATCTTAACGTTTCCGCCCAGGCGCGCCGCACAAACCGCCTGATTCGCGCCCTTTCCGCCTTGGTTTACCGTGAAATCCCTGCCGGAAATGGTTTCGCCGATTTGCGGCATTCTGTCGGTATATATAACCATGTCTGCATTTATGCTTCCTATAACAAGTATGTTTTTCATTTTAATTCTCCTTTAAAAATTCGCTGAATATAACTTTCGCGTTGTCCTGCATTATCTGCGCTTTCGGCAAATTCTTTTTGTTTACGCTGCCCGTGATTTCTCTTACGCACATGTATACGGGGACATCGTATTCGCCGAACAGCTTGCAAAAAAGCTTGTTTTTGCTTACGTCAACGTAATGAGTGCCCTTTTCACCGCCGGTAAGGTCCGAAACATCGCACAAAATCTCGGCGTCCTCAAACTGCTTTATGTATTCGTCGCCGATAAAGTAAAGATAGCTTTCGCCCACGCTCATTTCAATCATTATCGCCTGGGAAATTGCCATTGCCATCTGTGCGTCGCCGCCTTTTTCCGTGTCAACAACAGTATGCTGAACAAATCCCACGTTACAGCCCGATTTGCCGTCCGCGTCCTTTATCATGGGCGCAAAATACTGTTTGAACGCCTCAATTTTGTCGTCCGAAAAACTGAGCCGTCCGATATAATCCGCAGAAATATCCGGGTCAATCCGCGTTGCGCAGTCGTGAATGGTAAAACCCAGAACAATAATCGCGATTATGCCCACAATCACATGTATTCTGTAATAATACCAAAAGTTTTTAAGCCACGTTTTGTCCTTTTTATCGGACCAAAAGCTTTTATCTGCCATATTACACACCACCGTATTTTCGTTATTAAACAATTATAACACAGTTTTAACCGCCTTGCAAGCAATCGCCGGTAAACAATTTGAAAATTTTAAAAATCCAGATTTTCCCGATTAGCCTATTTTTTTATACGGATATAATGGGAATATCAGAAAAAACTACTTTTATAAAAGGAGGGTTCAGTTGTGAATAAATTAAAACGTGTATGTGCTGCAATGACTGCGGTGTGCGTTTTGGGCAGCTTTGCGTATGCTTCTCAGGAGGTAAAACTGGCCGCGGAAAAGCCTTCGATTTTTAATTTTTTCGGTCTTTTCAAAAAAGATGCAACGCCTACTGCGGCAACGGACGAGGTAAAAAATGTTACGGCAAACAAAGGAAACCTGACCGTATATAAGGACACCGTTGCCCACGGAACGCTGAGCAGTTCTGTAAAGGGTGCCTATGACGTGACATACGTTATAGCACAGCCGCCAAAAAAAGGCGAAATAACAATCACGGACAGCAAAACGGGAAGTTTTACCTATGTGCCCAATGACGGAGCAACAGGGACGGACAGCTTTATATTTTCGGCAATGATTGAAACAAAAGACGGCGAGGAAAGCGATACCGCCGAAGTGCAGATTGCCATTACTGAAAAAGAAGAGCAGCCCGGTGACAGTGAAAAGCCGGAAACGCCGCCGAGTTCAAAGTTTGTCTATCAGGATATGCTGGGGCACTGGGGTGAGTATTCCGCGTTAAAGCTTGCGGATAAAAATATAATGAAGGGTATCGAGGTTCGCGGAAAGTATTATTATTACCCCGACACACTTCTTACAAGGGCTGATTTTACGGTGCTTTTAATGTCTGCTTTGGATATCGACGTTGAAAAAGCGCGCGAAATCGGAAACCCCTTTGCAGACGCCGCCGAAATTCCGGCATGGGCAAATTTATATGCGAAGGCTGCGTATGACGCAGGGATAATAAGCGGTTCCCCGGAAAACGGAAAACTGTATTTTCACCCTTATGATGTCCTTACCAGAATAGAAATTATTCAGATACTTGATAAAACCATAAAGCCCGACACCGTTAACATGACACGTTCGGAATATGCCGACATGTACCTTGTTCCCGAATGGGGCAGACAGGCGGTTCAGAATATGACGGACTACGGAATTTTAAAGGGCTATGACGATAACACCGTAC
>CAJLYO010000131.1 GCA_905210885.1 uncultured Eubacteriales bacterium
CAAAAAGATTGAAAACGTTTGTTAAATTTTGCGTCCATATTTTCTGATATCCTCCAATAACAGTTGATTCCTGCATGTGTCCATATTCAGAAGGTCCACACTGTAAAGGGTTGGCAATTCCTCGATCTTTTCTGCGAGCAGGTCAAAATTTTCCACCCCGCTGACCGCAATATCAATATCACTGCCGTCAAAATTATTTATATCGTCATTGATAAACTTAAGTCCGCTGTATCCGAGTTTTTTTGCAAGTCCGTCGCAGTATTCTATAACGTCGGTTTTTAAATCTATTCCGAAAATTTCCACCTCGGCGCCAAGTTTATGGGTAAGATAATAGTACAGCGCAAATGTAAGGTAAGCCTTACCGCAGCCGAAATCCGCTACCCTTATTTTTTTCTTACCGGAAAGGCAGCCAAGGCTTGCGCCCACAATTTCGGTATATCTGTTAATCTGAACAAATTTATTATACCTTGTCGGCTTAACGGAGCCGTCGGCATTGGTTATTCCCAGCTCGGTCAGGAAAGGATAAACGGTACCTTCCTTAAAATAATAATTGCGTTCCTTATTGTGACGGCGCACCTCCGGTTTTCTTGTGGGGGCGCTTTTTTTAATATTAAGATTGCCTTTCTTGCCTATTAAAATCTGAAAATCCGCATTTTCCGTAAACAGAGAAAGATTTTTGTACTTATGCATAAGCTCAAACAGTGTTTCGCGAAAATCGTTTATGTTTTTGTGAACCGCCTGTTTTTCGGTAAAACACTCAAACTGATACATTACCTCCCCATCGGCTTCAAAGGGAGTGAGCGTAATTTTTTTGTATTCCGCCGAAGCATTTCGTTTGTTTGACAAAACGGCGTAAAGTAAAATCTCCCTGTCTAAAATCTCGGAAAGCTTTTCAAATTCGTGTTTTTTCAAAAGACAGCAGCCGCCGTGTTCAAAAACCACGTCATATCCGCTTTTGAATTTGCCGTTATATGCACCGTTTCGGCAAACCGCCGCGCGCATGGCGCCTCTGTCGATAATTACAGTGTCCTTATCCTCGGCATACACATTGCAGCCGCCGGTTTTCAGGTCATCATAAGCGTTTTTCAGTTCACCCAGGCGTTTAAAATACAAAAGTACATCGTTATCAATGTTATCCCACGTAAAGTAGCGTCTGTTCAGAGGGTCCTCAAACCCCTGCATGCCTATCTCATCACCGTAATATATGCACGGATTTCCCGGGAGCATGTACTGCAAAAAAGCGGCGGTTTTAAGCTTTTGCACCGCATTTTCATATTGCTGACCGGTTAAAAACAAGTTTTCCTTGTCCTTCTTTTCGCCCTGAAGAGGCTGACCGCCCAAAACGGTAAGCGCACGGACTGTATCATGGGTCGAAATGCTGTTCATAAGGCACAAAAGCGCCTCTTTAGGGTAATTTTCCGCGATTATCATAACACTGTCGGCAAAAGAAAAACCGTCTGTGTTTTCGCCGGCAAAACCCAATATTGCATTTGAAAAGGGATAATTCATAACGCTGTCAAGCTCGGAATTTGTAAAATACTCACGGCGTTTTCCGTAGCTTGATTTGTTTGAGGCGTCCTCCCAAACCTCGCCTATAACGATTGCGTCGGGCTTAATCTCCTTGACCCGTTTTCTTAAGGCGTGTATAAATTCGTCCGGCAGTTCGTCTGCAACGTCAAGTCGGAAACCGTCCGCCCCGGCGTTTAACCAGTGGGCGATAACGCTGTCGGCGTCATTTATTATATAATCCATGTAAGACCGGGATATCTCGTTAACGTTGGGGAGGGTCTTTATTCCCCACCAGCAGTCGTAGCTGTCGGGATAATTTTCAAAGTTGTACCAACTGCGGTACGGCGAATTTTCGTCACTTACCGCACTTTTAAAATATATGCTGTTTGAACCGGTGTGAGAAAAAACACCGTCCAGAATAACGCTTATACCGAGCTTTTTCGCCTCGGCACAAAGCCCTGCAAAATCCTCATACGTTCCAAGCATCGGGTCAATTGTCTTATAGTCCGCGGTATCATACCGATGGTTTGAAAATGCTTTGAAAATCGGGTTTAAATATATAATTTTAACGCCGAGGGACGCTATGTACCCGAGTTTTTGTGTTATTCCGTTTAAGTTTCCGCCGTAAAAATCGTTATTCAAAACCTCGCCGCGGTCATTTGCCCAATACACCGGCACTTCATTTTTGTCGGCATGAACCGTAAACGGAGTAAGCTTTTCCGTTAGGTCGCACTGACCTTCGGAATTAAAACGGTCGGGAAAAATTTGGTACATTACCGCACCTTTAAATCTGTCGGGAGTTTTATAGTCGTTTTTAACACAGGTAAGCTGCCACATATCGCCTGCCTCCATGTTTGTGTCCGAGCTTCCCTGTTTATAAAGAGAAAATGACGACTGTTCGCCGGTGATTTTAAAGCAGTAAAAATACAGCCCCGCTTTTTCAATGGAAAAAGTGCCGCTGTATATTTCGTACATATCATATTCACCGGACAGCTTTAAAGGGAAAATGCCATAAACACCGTTGTCGTCTGTAAGGCACACGCTTACAGACGACGTTTTTACCGGTTTGGGAATATGAATTGAGATATTAACCGTTTCTTTTTCTTTCACACAGCCAAACGGCGTTTTGAATTTGCTGTTTTTGCTGTCATACAAAATTCTCATTTAATTCTCCAAATTTCATCGGCATACTGCTTTACGGCTCTGTCAGATGAGAATACGCCCGCTTTTGCAATATTAACAAGCGACATGTTGCCGAACTTCTGCGTATCGCGGTATGTCTTTGAAATTTCCTTATGTGCCCTTACATAATCGTCAAAATCGGCAAGGGTCATATACGCGTCCGCAACACCGTTTCCGCCGTTTAACAGCGAATTTTTGATATCGGTAAATACCGGACCCAAAGCACCGGAGGAAAGCATATCAACCGCTTCTTTAAGCTGAGGATTGCGGTTATAGTACTCCGAGGGATTGTAGCCTTTTTTCCACAGAGCTTCAACCTGGTCGGCAGTCATACCGAACAGGAACATATTATCTGCGCCCACCTGCTCAAAAATCTCAACATTAGCGCCGTCCATTGTTCCGACGGTCACCGCACCGTTTATCATAAGTTTCATGTTGCCGGTTCCCGATGCTTCCTTTCCGGCAATGGAAATCTGCTCGGAAATATCTGCACCCGGTATAATAATTTCGGCAAGGGAAACCTTATAATCCTCGATAAATACAACCTTAATCTTATTCTTAATAACAGGGTCGGAATTTACAACCTGAGCAATTTCGTTTATAAGACGAATAATCTGCTTTGCCATAAAATAACCGCTTGAAGCCTTTGCGGCAAAAATAAATGTGCGCGGCGGAATATCAAGCTCCGGATTTTCCTTAAGCCTGTTATAAAGATAAATTATATGCAAAGCGTTCAAAAGCTGGCGCTTGTACTCGTGCAGACGTTTTATCTGAACATCGAAAATCGAGTCGGGATTTACGCGGATACCGTTTGCGGAAGCAATGTAATTTGCAAGACGGATCTTGTTATCGCGCTTAATGTGCGCCAAGTGCTCCAAAACCTCTTTGTTGTCATAATATTTCAAAAGCTCCGAAAGCTTTGTAGCGTCCTTTGTAAAGCCGTCGCCTATAAGCTCCTTTAAATACTCCGTAAGAAGGGGATTTGACTGGCAGAGCCATCTTCTGTACGCAATGCCGTTTGTAACGTTGATAAATTTATCCGGCATTATATTATAATAATCATGGAAAATCGAGTTTTTCAAAATATCGGTGTGAAGCTTGGACACGCCGTTAATCTTGTGGCATGCCGCAAGACACATATTCGCCATTCTTATTTCACCGTTTGCAATAACCGCCATGTATTCGATTTTCGGAATATCTCCCGGGTATGCCTGATTAAGTATAATCATAAGTCTGCGGTTAATTTCGCAAACTATCTGGTAAATTCTCGGCAGCTGCTGACGGAACAAATGCTCGCTCCAGCGCTCTAACGCCTCGCTCATTACCGTGTGATTTGTGTAGGACAGCGTCTCCGTGGTAATTTTCCACGCATCGTCCCAGCCGTAACCGTACTCGTCCATTAAAATACGCATAAGCTCCGGAACGCAGAGCGACGGATGAGTATCGTTAATGTGAACTGCCGCCTTTTCCGCAAGGTTATCCAGTGTTCCGTACTTTTTCATATGCGCCTTTACAATACTCTGCAGCGAAGCGGAAACAAAAAAGTACTGCTGGCGAAGACGCAATGTTTTACCCTCTATGTGCTCGTCTGCCGGATAAAGGACCTTGGAAATAGACTCTGCAATGGTGTTTTGTTCAAGGGCTTTTACGTAATCTCCGCGCGAAAACGCCGACATATCTATTCTGTTGGGAGATTTCGCACTCCACAAAACAAGCTTGTTTACGCCCTTGCTGTTATATCCGGAAATAAACATATC
This sequence comes from uncultured Eubacteriales bacterium, assembly GCA_905210885.1. Taxonomy (GTDB): domain Bacteria; phylum Bacillota; class Clostridia; order Monoglobales; family Firm-18; genus CAJLYO01. Next base: position 4,449 of record CAJLYO010000131.1, read on the forward strand.
GTACGGCACGGCAATAACCGGCGTGTAATCGCAGTGTTCAGCCTTATAAACACCGTTATCAAAGCTTTCATGAACAACGCCGCCGAATTTGATTTCAACGCTGTCGTCCTCGCGGCAGTTAAGCCACACATCACCCATTGAAAGCCAGTCGTCCGGAAATTCCATCTGCCAGCCGTCAACAATTTTCTGTTTGAATATACCAAACTCGTATCTGATAGAAAAACCCGTTGCAGGAATACCAAGGGACGCGGTTGAGTCCATGTAACACGAAGCAAGTCTTCCCAGACCGCCGTTTCCGAGACCTGCGTCAGGCTCTAATTTATAAAGCTCCTCAATGTCAAAGCCGTTTTTTGAAAGAACCTTTTCGTATGTGTCCGCAATGCCCAAATTAAACAAATTATTTTTAAGGGAGGTTCCTACCAAAAATTCCATTGACATGTAGTAAACCTGTTTTTTTTCTTTTTTCAATACCTCATTGTTAAAATCAACATGCATTTTAACAAGCTGATTTTTAACCGCAAGGCACAAAGCCTTGTATGCCTGCTTCTTTGTAGCTTCTTTCAGCGAGCAGCCGAAATTTTCCACACACTCGTCGTCTAAAAGCCTTAAAGCAGCCTCCTGTGATAATTTCATTATTATGCTTCCTTTCCTGTTTTAATCAAAAGCAGCTTTTGTATAAATCAAGATATTTATCTGCCGATGCTTTCCAGTCAAAATTAATTTTCATAAGATTGTCAACAACCTTAGCGCGCTTTTCCGTGCAGTAGTAAAAATCCGCCGCACGTCTTACGGCGTCTAACATATCATACTCGTTATACGTCTTAAATGTGAAGCCTCTGCCGGTTAAATCCCCGGTATTCAGCG
>CAJLYO010000132.1 GCA_905210885.1 uncultured Eubacteriales bacterium
GTTGACATAATATCTGCTGTGCTTGAGGAAAAACTGGCAGCGGAGGAGCGTGCGGAATTTTGCGGAGTTATGCGCGGATACCTTGAGATGCAGGTGTCTGTTTATGATTATTTGGAAGTAATAGTTTTTAAAGACAAATTTAAATTACTAAATGAGAATAATGAGGATATCACAAAGGAAGCAATTACGTCGTGTTTTTCAAACAATGTCGGAATGTTTTTCAGAGCTGATGATTTGCTTTTGAATTTGCTTATAATAACAGCTCCGAAAAAAGTTGTGCTGCACAAGGGTGACGTAAATCCGCACACGGAATTATACGAAGTGCTTAACGGCATTTTCGGCAGCAGAATTTCCGTTTGCAGCGGCTGTAAGCTGTGCAATACGGATAGAGAAGTAAAATAGAATACCGTTAAAAGTATTGCGATAACTTCGCGAAATAAAAATTTCGCGAAGTTGGGTAGAGGGGTGGAACTAAGGAAATGACCGATAATATCGATAAAACAACCGAAATGCAATCCGTGGATAATAATACAAACGCTGATAAAGCCAATGAAATTAAAAAACCGAAGTCAAAAAGCAAAATTAAAACTTATGATGATGTTCCGCGTTATGTAAAAAACTTTTTAATTTATATTGAAACTATCAAGGGCTTGTCGCCGCGCACCGTTACGGCTTATTATTATGACATTCGTTTGTTTCTCAGATATTTAATTTACAGAAACGGCTGTGACTGTGAATTGGACGAAATCGATGTGCGTGATTTTCCCCTTGAGGATTTGGATAAAGTTACGCTGACCGACATATACGAATATATGGCTTACATACACCGTGACCGCGACAATGCTGCTGCGGCGCGCGCGCGCAAGGCAACCGGGCTTCGTACATTTTACGGATATCTTACAGACAAAAACAATCTTATAAAAAATAATCCTACGGTTAATCTTGATAGTCCAAAAATTGGAAAACGTCAGCCTATTTACCTTGATTTGGAAAGCAGCAAAAAGCTTTTAACATCGGCTGTAGGCGAAAACCCCCGTGATTACTGCATTCTGACATTGCTTTTAACTGCGGAATGCGTGTTTCCGAGCTTGTGGGGATTAATATATCCGATATAAAATCCGACACGCTTACCGTTGTCGGCAAAGGCGACAAGGAACGCACGATATATTTAAATGAATCGTGCATATCGGCTATAAATAAATACCTTGAAGTCAGACCCCATGAGGGTGTCAAAGACCGTGACGCATTGTTTTTAAACGGCAAATTATACCGTTTGGGCGTTCGCGGCGTACAGCTTATTGTAAAAAAATATCTCGAGCTTGCCGGGCTTGACACAAAGAGAATCACAACTCACAAACTGCGCCACACTGCCGCAACATTAATGTACAAGTACGGAAATGTCGATGTTTTGGAGCTGCAGGAAATTTTGGGACACGTCAGCGTTGCGACCACTCAGATTTACACCCACACAGACAACGAACGGCTGAAAAAAGCGGTTGAAAACAATCCTCTTGCGGATTTTGACGATGATAAAAAGTAAAGAACCCGAATTTCGGGTTCTTTACTTTTTATTTGATATAATAGCGTTTGTCCGCAAAACAATAACTCAGGCAGTAATTATGGTCACCGCGCTGCTCATTTTTGAAAACTGTTACACCGCCGCGTTTATCTTCAGCCACCGGCATGTCTGACGGTTTGTATGAAAGAATCGGTCGGAAATCCGCAAGCATCGACCATTGGGAAACGCCTCCTCCTGCATTATCAACGCTTTCGTGTCTGAAATTTTCATAAGGCATTACAGCCATTACGTTACCGTTTTCGTCAAGCAAAATATGCTTTTTCGCATTAACCGGGAAATAATAACCGTTAATTTCCGTTGTTTCAAAGTTTTCGTTGTCAAAGTCCTCCGCGGTTCCGATAACAACTCTTTCGTGTTCGCCGTAATAGTTTTGCGGGTTATATTTGTCATCGGCAGCGTAAACCGGCAGGCAGACAACGGTATCGTATTTGCCGTCGGGGCCGTACCAACGCACTTCAAGACCGGTTAAAAAATCAAGATAATCCCTGTCATCATAATCGTGAGCAATATAATAATTCTTAATTCTGAGAATCATTCCGACAGGAACATATGTTGTATCATTTACCAAAAGCGCCGGGTGTGTAGTTGACCTTACGGGAATTTCATCGCGTTCATATCCCATAATTCTGTATTTTTTGTCGGTGTCAAAGGTTACTCCGTGTTTGTCGACTTCAATTTTCGCGTTTACATCTGTTTTTTCTGACAGAAATTTAATATTAATGCTCCCGTTATCGTAAGAAATTTTGCCGTTATCGATTCCGCAAATATTTAGTATTTCTCTCAGCGGCAGATATACCTCTGACTGATAAACGAACGGGCTGCTGCTTAAACGCTGTTCTTTTCCGTTATAAAGCACCTCAACGGTGTTTGCGCTGTCGCCTTCAATGGCAGATACCGCAATTGTTGCAATCATTACACTAAAAACAAGAATTACGGCGGTTATCAGTGAAAATATCCTTGAACGTTTTCCGTTTTCGGATCGGATTTTCACAAACCGCATTTTAAGCTGATTTTTGCTTGCACTCATTTGTGTAGTGTAATATCGGTTAAAAAACATTTTTTACCTCCTCCTCTGCTGTGTAATTCAGTTTGTCAAGTTCTATTTTTCTTCCGTTTACCAAAAATTCGCTATCACTTTCAAGCTTATAATCCTTCGGTGGAAATTCCCCCAACACCGCTGTTTTTCCTGTTGTGGTTTCTATTGAAATAAACGTTGGGTTTTTGTGTTCGTTTTCTTTTTCAATGCCTATAACCCAGTATTTTTTGCCCTGGAAAGTATGCGTAACAATTGCGGTTTCACGGATTTTTTTCAAAACCTCATACTGCATTGCAACACCGCCGCCGGCGGAAGTGTCAATGTTAACCGTACTGTTTTCGGCGTCAAATGTCAGCCTGCCTTGGTAATATGTATCATGGGTTACGTCGTCCCAGCAAACAGACTTAGCGAAGTTCTCGCCGTTTGGAATTAGGCACAGGGCAACAGCTCTTATAGGCACATACGTGGTATCTTCCGTTATAATTGCCGGCGGCGCCCAGCCCGATGAAAATTCGCTTCCTATCTGGAAGTATTCTTCTTGACCGCTTGACGATATGCATTGTATAACAGGCATGTTTGTGTTGGATTGGACGGTAGCTCCGTAAATCTGCTGCGTTATGCTGTCTGTTACAAGCTTTTCTTGTCCCTCATAGCTGTACGTCGGAAATTCGCTTAAACCGGTCATTCGGCGGGGCAGAGTGCTTTTGTCAACATCATAATTAACCGTGTAGCCAAGCGCCTCAAATGTTTTCCTCAAGGGAATGTAATAACTGTCGGTGTTGCAGTATTTAATATTATCAATATGTATTATGTCAACCTGCAGTGATTTGCCGTTGACAGTGAGCGTCCCGTTTTTATGCTCGTACCCGTCCACAGACGCAAGAACTACGGTTGCAAAAATTGTACATATAGCAAGTATAACTGCTGTAATACGTGAAAATGTTTTTGCGTACCTTCCGTTTTCGGAACGGATTTTCACAAACCGCATTTTAAGCTGATTTTTGCTTGCGCTCATTTGCGTAGTATAATATCGTTTAAACATGTCTTTTACCTCCTCCTTTTTGTGCTAAATCAAGTATTGTTTTCATATACAGCTTGCGCTCGTCCGCATTTAAGTGCTCCACAACGGACATGTCGCAGTATACTTCGCATGCCTGCGAAATATTGGAGCACAGAAAATATGCAAACGGATTAAACCAGTGTATAGCGTTTACGACAAGCCCGAGCCATTTGTAAATCAAATCCCCGTGGATAAGATGTGTAAGCTCATGACGGTACACAAGCCGCTCGGTTTCCGGCGAAAGCTCGGTTTGCGGTATGTAGACCGTAGGCGAAAATATTCCGACAAGCAGCGGCGAGCTGACCTTTTTTGAAATACGAAGTCTTATTTTTCGGTGTATTCCAAGGGCGGCTCTCTCGTTTTTAAAGGCTTCATTATCCTGTAAATCCACGCTGTTTCTGCGCATTTTAACAAGAAATATTATATAGCTTGTGACAGCCCATAAAAGGAAAACTGCGACACCGCAAAGCCATATAACCGCAAGCAGTTCGTAAAGCTTTATATGCCTTTCATTTGTAAACTGCACGTTTATTTCATCTGTAACTGTTTTTTCGTCCGTCGGCACTTGCTGCGGATAGTTAGGTATTATATCGTTTGTGTTATTAATGTTTTGCCGAACTTCGGCGGACCTTTCCGTAAAGCTTTTTACACGCTCCTTCGGAATAAACTTCCACATGGGAATCAGCATGCAGATAAGTGCGGCAAACCAAATATAATACTGCCATTTTGCAGAGAAACGCTTCTCCGTTATCGGTTTTAAAGCAAGGAGCAGCACCGTCGCACCGCCGCCCAAAAGGCTTAATAAGCAAACTGTTTTAAATATGTTGTACATGATTATTTGTCCTTTTCCAAAAGCTTGCGCAAATCGTCTATATCCTGCTCGGTAAGGCTGCGGTTGTCATAAAGTGATGCGATTAAATTTTTCACCGAGCCTTCAAAAAGCCGCGATACAAAGGACTTTGTTTCGTTTACGGTGTAATCGTTTTTGTCAAGCACCGGATAATAACAGTGGCGCGCGCCTTCTTTTTTGTATGCTGCGGCGCCTTTATCGCACAGGCGCACCAAAAGGGTTGCAACGGTTGTTTTTGACCATTTGTTTTCCGGCAGCATCTTATAAAGCTCGCCGACGGTTAATGGTTTGCTGCTGCTCCACAGAATTTTCATTACTTCATATTCCGTTTCCGTTATTGTCTGCCTTGACATTATATCTCCTCCTAAAAAAACAAACTACGACTGTCGTTAGTTGTATTATACAACGACAATTGTAGTTTGTCAATAGCTGTTTTAAAATTATTTTTCCTCGTCTGTTATTATTTCATCGATTTTAATTTCCGCAAATTTGCATGATGGGTCGTAATCTATGCATTTTCCGCAGTTATCGCATATTTTATTCGGGTCTAAATCGCAGATATCACATTCTCCGCAGCCGTCACACATTTTTGAAGGGTATAAAACACATCGTTTCATAAATAAGCCTCCTTATACGGTTATAAGCCCGGCGTTTTTCATTTCCTGTACCGAACGCAAAACGCCCAGATATGCGCTTTCAAAGGTCAGACCGCCCTGCATGTATGCAATGTAAGGCGGAGTTATGGGACCATCGGCGGAAAGCTCAATTGAAGCACCTT
>CAJLYO010000133.1 GCA_905210885.1 uncultured Eubacteriales bacterium
GCTGACGGATTCCTTGTCGCTTTTTAACATAAACTCATTATTGCCAAGCGGCTGGATTTCTAAATAATCATAAAATTTTACCAGTCTTATGATTTCCTCCTCCGGCCGTCCACCCACGATTGCACGGTAGAGTTCTCCCGCCTCACATGCTGATCCAAGCAGCAATCCTTCACGGTATTTTACAAACTCACTCTTTGGAATACGTGGTCTCTTGTTATAGTAGGTCAGATGTGACAGAGAAATCAGACGGTACAGATTGATGCGCCCGATATCGTTTGTCGCAAGAATGATCGCATGATAAGTGTTCATTTTCATGATGGTCTCCGGCGAAGCCTGTCCCATCTGGTTGACCTGATCTAAGGTTTCCATGCCACGGTCGTGAAGCATCTTTACAAATTTTACAAAGATCTCCGCCGTACATCCCGCATCATCCACGGCACGGTGGTGATTCTCCAGAGAAACTCCCAGCGCTTTTGCTACAGTATCGAGTTTAAAACGGTTTAACTGTGGCAGCAAAATTCGTGCTAAAGCAACCGTATCAATGATCGTAAACTCTTTCTCGATTCCCTGTCTCTCGCAGTTTTTGATGATAAAACTCATATCAAATCCGGCATTGTGCGCAACAAGCACCGCGTCACCGCAAAATTCAAGAAATTTCGGCAATATAACGTCAATGGTGTCGCTGTCCGCAACCATCGAATCGTCAATACCGGTAAGCCGGGTAATTTTCGGCGGTATAGGCTTTCCGGGGTTAACAAACGCAGAAAATCTGTCCGTGATTTCTCCGTTTGTGATTTTTACCGCGCCGATTTCTATAATTTCCTCCGTTTCGCAGTTAAGCCCGGTAGTTTCCGTATCGAATACAACAATATTTTCCGTTGTACTTTGTCCGTTTGCTCCGAATACAATGGAACGGCCTATATCAACAAGGTAAACCTCACAGCCGTACAGAATTTTCAAGTCGGACTTTTTCGGCGCCATGGTTACCATAAACGGGAACGCCTGAACAACGCCGTGGTCGGTAACCGCAACGGTCTTATGTCCCCATTTTACGCATTTTTCAAGCAAATCTTTAATATTTACAGTCGAGTCCATTGTGCTCATCTGGGTATGCAGATGAAGCTCAACACGTTTTTCCTCCGCCTCGTCCATACGTTCAACCTTAACGGCGGTATTTATATCATAAACAGACAAAACAATCTCGCGTGCATATTTGTCGTAGGCTGCGTTGCCCTTTATCCGCATATACACGCCTTTTTTCAGACGCTCGTTAACGCCCTCGAAAACAGCCTTGTTATCAATAAAAATTTTGCATGCTATTGAATTTGTGTAATCGGTCACGTTAAACAAAACAATATATCTGTTATCACGGGTAACGCGCACCTCAGCCGCTTTGGTAAACATTTCACCTTCGATAACAACGTTGCCCGAAAGCTCGGTTATATCCTTAATAGGCGTTATTTCCGCATTCTCTTTAATCTGCCTGCCGTATATTATTTTGCTGTTTTCGCTTTTTTGACTCTGCACTTTTACGGCTTTTGCCTGTTCAAGTTCCTTTGCATAGCTTTGAAGACTTTCAACAGCCTGTTCATCGCTTACACCGGTGGCTGTAACATTCACCGAAATACCAAACATTTTTACAATTGTATTCTGCAGTGCCGATTTAAAATCACGCTCGATAAGCGGACAGTTAAAAGAAACCGTAACATTATTCCCCTCAAGAGAATATGTACCGTTTCGCAAAAAAGCCGCAATGTTTGCGTCCTTTATATATTTTGCAATTTCCGGTAGCAGAGCCGCACAGAAAATACTTTTATCAAAAACAGGGTTAATAACCGCAAGCTGAAGGTTATAACAGCGCATAATCTCGCTGCATAAAGCGTCTATAGCCTCAAAGGTTACAAAGTTTTTGAATTTCGCGGTTATGTAAAGCTCTCTTTTTTCCTTAAATATGTTAACGCTTACTGCCTCACCGTCCGTAGGCGGAGCCGGCAGAAGGCTTAAAAGCTCGCTTAATTCTGACATTACATTTCTCCTATTTCTTTAAGTAAAACTTCCGTAATTTCATCTTCGCGGATTTTTCGTATAATCTCCCCTTTTTTAAACAATATTGCGCACCCGTCACCGCCGGCAACGCCTATGTCCGCATTCTTTGCCTCGCCGGGTCCGTTTACCGCGCAGCCCATAACCGCAACGGTAATATTTTTGTTTACGCCGGACAAAGCTTTTTCAACCTTGTTTGCAATTTCAACCTGATTTATTCTGCATCTTCCGCATGAAGGGCACGAAACAAACTTTATTCCGTCATTTCTCAAACCGACAGCCTTTAAAAGCTCAATACCGGCACGCGGCTCCTCAATGGGGTCGGCGGTCAGAGAAACACGTATCGTATCGCCTATTCCGTCAAGCAAAAGCGCCCCTATCCCGGCAGAGGATTTTATAAGACCGCCGTACATTGTACCTGCCTCAGTCACACCCAAGTGAAGAGGATAATCCGTTTTTTCGCTTATCATTCTGTACGCGGCAACCGTCGTCTGCACGTCCGATGCCTTAAGGGAAAGCACAATATCGTCAAAGTCAAACATATTAAGAAGGGCAATGTTATCCATGGCGCTTTTAACCATCGCCGCCGGTGTATGCCCATATACTTTCTCTGTTTCCTTATCTATAGAACCTAAGTTTACACCTATCCGTATGGGAATTTTCATTTCGCGGCACTTGTCCGCAACAGCTTTGACATTTTCTTTCTTTCCGATATTTCCGGGATTTATACGGATTTTTGACACCCCGTTTTCCGCGCAGATAAGTGCCAGTCTGTAATCAAAATGAATATCCGCAACTATGGGCACAGGGGATTTTTCACAGATTTTATCAAAACTGCGTGCCGCCGTTTCGTCCGGAACGGCAAGACGTACAATATCGCAGCCTGCCGCCGCAAGTGCGTTAACCTGGTTTACCGCCGCGGCAATATCCGAGGTTTTGACATTGCACATGCTTTGGACGGACACGGGATTTCCTCCGCCGATTTTTACGCCGCCTACGTTTACTTCCTTGGTAATTTTTCTGTTCATAATAGTTTCACTATCCCTTAAATATCCTTGTCAAATCGTTGCCCGTTGCATAAATTATCAGTCCGAAAAGCAAAATCAGCCCTATAAAATGGACAATTCCTTCCTTTTCCGGCGGAATATCGCGGCGAATAACCGCACTTACCAGTACAAAAAATATTCTGCCGCCGTCCAAAGCCGGAATTGGCAAGAGATTAAAAACACCCAAATTTATCGTAATAAACGCTATGAATGTCAAAAACGGTATTGCAGACTGTTGCTGCTGCGACGTCTGGGCGGCATTGCCGATTTCCTGTACAATTCCGGCAGGTCCGGAAAGATTGTTAAGCCCGACTTTTCCTGTCACAAGGTCACCTACCGAAACCAAAATCAGCTTTGCAAAACTCTGTGTATTTCGGTATGCATAGAAAAACCTGTTACCGAAATTCAAGTCCTTTGCCGCGGTTTTTATTCCGACCAAAAGCTGTCCTTTTTCGTCTTTTTTGGGTGTAAGATTTATGTTTTTTATTTCACTCCCGCGTTTTACGGTGAGTGTAGCCTCGTTTTCACCGTTACGTGAAATTTCCGTACCCAGCTCGCTGTTTGTGTAAACACGCACGCCGTTAACCTTTGTGATTTCGTCACCGGGCTGCAAAACGCCGTAGGCAGGATAGTTCTCCATAACGTCCTCAACTTTTGAAATGCGTATTTGCTGACTTTGAAACATAATTATAACAAAAATCAAAAACCCGGTAACAAGGTTCATAAATGCCCCTGCCGCGAGTATAATGATTTTTTGCAGGCGGTTTTTGTTGTTAAACGCACCCTCGTTTTCGGACTGTTCGTCCTCTCCCTCCATTTTGCAGAAACCGCCGATCGGTATCGCACGCACGGAATACAGCGTTTCACGTCCCTGTTTTTTAAAAATCGCAGGACCCATGCCTATTGCAAACTCATGCACCGTCACGCCGAACATTTTCGCGGTAATAAAGTGACCGAACTCATGAGCCGTAATCAACAGGCAAAATACTAAAATTGCAAGAATAATTGTCAGCATAATGATAATTTTAACCTTTCCCTTATTTCTCTGTCTGTTTCTATTATATCATTGATTTTGGGATTTAATGTATTTTTATGAATACTAAGCTGTTTTTCCACTATTTCGCCTATCTGCAAAAACTTGATTTTACCCTTCAAGAACAGCTCTACCGCAATTTCGTTTGCGGCATTTAACACAACCGGCATTGTTCCGCCGCACTTTCCCGCCTCAATTGCAAGCTTTAAACAGGAAAACGTTTCGTAATCCGGTTTTTCAAATGTGAGCGTTCCTATTTCGGTTAAATCAAGCGGTTTCATAACGCTTTTTCTCCTGCACGGATAATTAAGAGCATAATGTATAGGCAGCCGCATATCAGGCAGCGAAAGCTGCGCCAGAATACTCATATCGGCAAATTCAACCATTGAATGAACAATGCTCTGCCTGTGCACCACAACATCTATATTATCATAATCCATGTTAAAAAGGTGGTGCGCCTCAATTACTTCAAGTCCTTTATTCATTAAAGTGGCACTGTCTATGGTAATTTTCTGCCCCATGTCCCAGTTGGGGTGGTTAAGCGCCTGAGAAACGGTGACGTCTTTTAATTCGTCACGTGTTTTCCCGTACTGTGAACCACCGGAGGCAGTAATTATAATTCTGTTAATTTCTTTATTGCTGTGTGCGCCTATGCACTGAAAAATTGCGCTGTGCTCGCTGTCAACCGGCAAAATCGCGCTGTTGTGCGCCTTTGCCTCATGCATAACAATATCCCCTGCCGTAACAAGGGTTTCCTTGTTGGCAAGGGCAATATCAATGCCGTTATTTATAGCAGCCATTGTCGGTTCAAGCCCGGCAATACCTACAATCGACGTAACAACCGCATCATTTTCCGTATCAGCCGCAATCTCGCACAAACCCTGTTTTCCGCTTAAAACGGTTGTTTCCGTATCGGAAACGGCAAGCTTTAACAAAGCCGCTTTCTTTTCATCGGCGCACACCGCGTATTTCGGCTTGAATTTTCGTATTTGCTGTTCCAAAAGCTTAATATTGCTTCCTGCAGTAAGACCCACGATTTTGATATTATCCGAATGTTCCGCCACATCTAAAGTTTGTGTGCCGATAGAGCCGGTACTGCCTAAAACTGAAATTTTTTTCATACTGATTTTCCTTTCAATTATTGT
>CAJLYO010000134.1 GCA_905210885.1 uncultured Eubacteriales bacterium
GGGGGCGATGCCGACACGGGAAGCGATATTGTATACTACGGTGCGCCGCCGTTAAATATTGCCGACAAATCAAATACTTCAAGACTTACAATGGCGATAGGCACAAGTCCCGATGAACTTACGGAAATACTTCCCTTTGAATATGACTACGGCGAATTTAACTCGAATAGGTACTGCGTATCAGATTATTTCACCGGGGACGACAGCAAGCCGGACGAGGTAACACTGTATTACAAATTCATGCACCCCTACCGCGGCGAAAGCTCGCCTGTGTACGTTTTAAAAATCCGCAGGGACAATGTGCCGCCGGTTTTGGACGTTACAATTTCCGAAACAGAGAAAATGACAAAAGAGGTGCGTGTAAAGGTTAATTCCGTTTACGATATACAAAGTTTCCCGGACGGCACGGTTACAATCGATACTCCGGACGCAAATCTTGAACAGCACAAAATTCTGGACGCGTACAGATACGCAGGCCCCGACGACATAGTCATACATCAGCTTACGGACGAACAAGAAAGCCCCGACGAATATTACTACGGCACTATGATTCCGGTTTTCCCCGATAAGGACGGCATTTATCACTTTAAAACAAACGGCTTTTTCAGGTCGGAAATACGGGATAACGCCGGAAACATAAACAGCTTCATTATTGTAAACGGCAAGGTCACGGAAGTTAAAAGGCATGAAGGCGACGACTTTGCGATGTACAGAATCACAAACGTAAGCGGAGAGCCGCCTGAGTTTTCGGAAGAGCCGCAGTTTACCGCAAACACGGAAAACGGAAGCTTTAAAATAAGCGCAAAAGCAGATGATTCGGTTAAGCGTGTTTACTTAAAATTCGACAATGCATATTCCGGCGAATTCGCTGACGGTGAGGGAATGTACGATATCGAAGCCGTACCCGGTCTGCTTTCGGGCAAGTTTGACACCGAAAGCGGCACGATTGACGCAGAAATTTTCGTAAAACCGTCAGACGCACCCCTTTCAAAAGCAACCCTTGTGATTGAGGACGCCGCAGGCTGCACCTCGGAATACGAATACACATTTACCGAAGCGCTTTACGGCAAAAAAGCCGAAATTACAAACACGAAAAACGAAAACGGCTATCCGGAATATACCTACGGCGGAAAGCTCCGATTTAACGTTCCGGTAAAAATCGATAACACATTCGATTTTGAGCACCAAAACCTGCCCATATACAGTGACGGTATAACCGAGATTGAGTTTACCGACCTGTTCGGAACGGCATACTCGCAAAAGATATATGCGGATATTTTCGGCGCAGCATTTGCCCACAGCCTTATTTTCACGGCAGACGGCAAAGAAATATCGCCGCAGACAGCCGTATCATCAGATGTAACGGTAAAAATCGATACAACCAAAACCAAGGATTTGGTTGTTGTCGGCGATAACGAAATTACTTTTTCCGAAAACGGAGTGTTTACGTATTCGCTTAAAAACAATGACATAACAAAAACCTTCACCGCCTCGGTTACAAATATTGACAAAACCGCACCGGAGGCAATAGTAAGCGTTGATATCGACAGTGAAACGGACATACTGACAGACGAAGTTTACACCTACTCCGTTACCTACAGCGTTGAAGGCTTCAGCGAAGACGGCGTAACACTGATTTCGGACAGCAATGGCGCCGCACCGTATTCGGTTACATTTGACGGAAATTCCGAAAACAAAACCTACACCTTCCGTTTCCGTGACAAAGCAGGAAATGAAGGCGCATATACCGCAGACGTTTCGGACACGGTATTTTCGCAAAGAGCCGACAGCAAAATTACGGGTTACCGTCTGACATATAAAATTGCAGATGAAAACGGATACACAACTCTCGGCAGATTTGAAGACGAAGAAAACGCCGATATCGGCTTGGTAAACAGGGCTGTTTTTGTAAAGGCAGAGGCAGTAAACAAAGACGGCGCAGTTGTTTTCTCCGCAGTTGAGGTTCAGGGCACTGTTCCCGAAAACACCTCGGTACTGGCAAAAGAAAACCTTGTGGCATTCACCGGCGAAAGCGCAGAGGACAGAACCGTCACCCTCACGCTAAAAGGAACAGGAAACGGAAATTCGATACCGGTTTCGGTAACACTTCCGAAAAACACAATCGACTTAACCGCCCCCACAGGAACGGTATATTATAAAGCCGACGGCAACAGCGTTCGGGCATACCTTGTCGTAAACGATACCGATTTGACGGAAAACGGCGTGTATGTAACGGGAACGAAAAACGACGGCACCGAATTTGTGCTGGAATCCGACGAGAACGGATATTATACCGAATTTGACGCAAACGGAACAGGCAAATTCGTCTTAACAGACAAAGCCGGAAATGTGGGAACCGTTTTAATTGCGGTTTTAAGCATAGACAACGAACCGCCGAGAATTATTGCGGAAGGCTGGCAAAACCAAGCAGAGGCAAGCGCCGATGATAAAGCCGCACTCGCCGAGCTTCTCGCGACTCCCACAAACAACAGTATTAAGCTGTTTTTGACCTTTAACGAACAGCTAAAAGGCGCAGATGTTAAAGCATACGACAACAAAAATGACTTAAATCCCCTTACACCTGCCGACGATTACGTTACGGCAATCGCAAGCGGCGCAACTCTTACGGTGGAATTTAAGCAAAACTGCCAGGCAATGCTTACGGTTTACGACCTGCGTGACAATGCATACACGGTATGGCGCCCGGAGGACGGTCCCATCACCGCGATAGACCGTGACGTTCCCAAGCTTTTGCCGAACTATCCTTTAAAAACGCTTATTGACAATGCGGTTGTATTTGAATACATATTTGCGGACAATGAAAACGTAAGGCTTTTAAGAGAGGATAAGACTTTAAAGGACGGGGACGACGGCTTTAAAAACAGACATGTAATAACGGTAAATAAAAACGGACAGCAGATTTTCAGCTTCGCAGACAGGGCAGGCAACGTCTTCAGCGATTACCCCGTTGTATCGGAAATTGATGAGTCGGCGCCCAAAATAACGATATTTACAGACTATATCGGCGAAGGCAGGGAACTTTCCGGCAACGACAGCTACACGGCAGGTAACTTCTATACCAATAAAAACGTGCGTATTCTGTTTAATGCAGAGGACGAAAACTCCCCCGACGGCATAAAAATATCGGCAGAAACAAAATCCGGCGGCAAAGTTCAGGTTATCCCAAAACCTGTCACCGCCGGAAACGGCAAAACGTACAGCCACCACGTTATCGTAAGCGAAAACGGAGCGTACAGAATAACCGCCGAGGACAAATGGGGACACAAAAACACAGTTGAAACAAACGTATCCGTTATCGATAAAACACCGCCGAAAATCACGCTAAAAGGCGGAAACAACGTGGTTGTAAAAACAAAAACGTCTGAGGACTCGGCTCGCAGTGCGATTAAAGAAGGCATCACCGCTATCGACAGTCAGTCCGGCGCAAACGCACCTTTAGGCGACAGGGAGCTAAAAAACGTAACCCCCGGCGTGACAACAGATGTTAATTTGAGCGGCGTTAATCTTAATAAGCAGGGCACATACACCGCAAAAGTTATGGCTTCCGACAGGCTGGGCAACAAATCGGAAAAGCAGCTTACCGTTACCGTTGCAGACGATATTTACACCTTCTGCATAAACGGTACTGTGCTTTATGCAAACGACATATTTACAACAGCGAAGGGAAAAATCACCTTGCAAAATGCAAGCAGTACTGCAAAATATTACTACCGGCAGGGATATAAAACGGCGGCACAGATGAAATACGCGGATACTTTCGAGGCGGACACGGGCTTTAATGCGGCGCAGGACGGATATTACACAATTCTTGCCCGTGAAAACAATAAAAAAGCGTATCTGCTTTATGTGTACGTAAACTAAAAAACGGAGGTGCAAAACAATTATGATAAAACGTGTTATATCTATTTTACTTACGCTTTCATTTGTCATTGCCCTTATCCCGGCTTATGATGTTTTGGCAGACTCAGCGGAAACGGTTGAAATATCAAACCAATATATAAAAGTAACGGTAAACAGCAATAACGGCGGTTATGTAATTTCAACCCTTGAGGGCGATATATTAAAAAAGAGCGACGACAACGTTTTGCTTACGCACAGAGGGAAAAACTTCGACACATCATTTACGTCCTTTAAAATAGGCGGTGACGAGTATGTGTTCGGCGAAAAATACGGCATTTTCGGCACGAAAACGACAGACGTGTCCACAAGCCTTTCGCCGGACGGCGAATCTGTCATAAGCACATGGAGCGTGGGTGATTTTACGGCAGAACAGAAAATCACCCTTGTAAACAACGACAAGTCCGAGCAGCTCGGAACAGCCATGATAACATACACGGTAAAAAATAACGGTACTGCCGCAAAAACCGTTAAAAGCCGTATTTTAATGGACACACAGCTTGGCGAAAACGACTTCGGATATTATGAAATTCCCAAACAGAATTTAGGTCAGGGCTATGAATATTTCGAGTATGAGCGGACATGGGATTCCTATGCCGACCCTACGGTAAAAATGCCGTCAGACTATTTTGTAAGGGATAACCCATATTCGTCAAATATTGTGGGCTACGGCGTAAACAGCGTTTTTACGGAGCAAAAGCCGTATAAAATGACATTCGCCCACTGGGCAAACATCGCCTCGACGGTATTTGACTACACACCGGACGAAAAGCTTAACTTTACAAACAGTATAAACGATTTGAAAACGGCAGACTCAGCCGCGGCGCTGTACTATGATTTAAAAAGTATTGCACCGGGGGAGGAAAAATCGTTTTCCACCTACTACGGTGTTACCGCAAACTTAAAAAATAAGGATAACAAGATAATCATTAACACAACGGCGCCTTCAAAGCTTGAATTTAAAGATGACACGCGCACGGCGTACAAAGGCTCCGAAGCAGATGTTACCGACAATGTTGTGCGCATTAACGTTAACCTTACAAACCCCTCCTACTCGGGCAGGGACTACAAAAACCTTGTTGTTACCGCATATGCTCTCGGGTTTGACACCCAAAGGCAGACAGATGCCGGGGAATGGATAAAATACAGTAATTCAGACCCTGTATTTACCGAAATAATTGACTTTAAGTCCGGTGAAAACCGTGTTACGTACTTTGACTTTAAGTTTACCCCACTTGAGCGCGCGCAATTGGGAACGTTTGTTATAAAGGTTTTTGATATTGACAGTGACATTAACGAGCTTGGCTCATACGCCGAGGAATACTGCCTTGGA
>CAJLYO010000135.1 GCA_905210885.1 uncultured Eubacteriales bacterium
CCGCCTCGATTTTCTTGTCAGCCGGCGGCGACAGCTTTACATGCGTCGGAAATGTTGCACCGCCCATGCCCACAATACCGGCATTGCGCACAATTTCCAGAATCTCTTCGGTGGAAAGCATGTCTGATGAACTGTTTGCGGTAACGGACGAATCCTTTTCGTATTTAAAATCGTTTTCAATTACTATTGACATAACCTCTGCGCCGTTCGGGTGGAGGCACGGCTTTATTGCCGTAATCGTTCCGGAAACGGACGAGTGAATATTTGCGGAAACAAATCCCGACGCGGCGGCGATAAGCTGTCCTGTGCAGACGCGGTCGCCTACCTTTACAACAGGGGACGCCGGTGCGCCTATATGCTGTGACAGCGGAAAAATCATTTCCTTGCTGCCCTCGAGATTTTCAATTGAAAGGTATCTTGAACGTTCTTTATTATACGGAGGGTGGATACCTCCTTTAAATGTCTTAGAGCTCAAAAAAATTCCTCCTTAAGCCGTTAATATCTCTATTATACTATTATTTTTTAAAAAATACAACCGTTGTTAATTATTTTTTTCAAAAATCCCTTTTCAAAATACAAATTTTATAGTATAATTATAACAGGTGATGTAATATGAAAATAGAACATATTTCACGTACAAAGCTGAAAATTACTCTCACAAAAGAGGAAATGACAGAGCTTGACTTAGATATATACGATTTTAAACACGACTTAAAGTCCGCCGGCGATGCGTTTTGGGACGTTATCGAGCAGTCGGGAGAGGAAACCGATTTTTTTGACGACATGGACGGAGTTGTCGTAGAAGTGTATTTTACAAATGACGGTTCGTGCGTCCTGACCGCCACTAAAACTGACGGAGTGTTTCGCGGAAAAAAGCAGAAGCAGCCTGCGCGTCCCGTGATTTACAGCTTTTCCGATATAACGGAGGCGGCGGAGGGATGCAAGCGCATTTCGGTATTCTTTAACGGCACGAGCAATCTCTATAAATATGAAGGAAAGTATTATCTCGCGGTTTACGGTGTTAACCCCGGAATAAGCCTAAATTCCGATGTGATTTTAAGTGATTACGGAGAAACCGGACATTATGACGATATTTTTGAAGGGGTTTTGGCAGAAAACGGCGAAATACTAATTAAGGAGGACGCGGTAGAGGTTCTTTGCAGCTACTTTTGATATGAGTATAAAATCAATGACTAAACGGCTTTTGGGCGATAATCCTTCGCGTTTTTTTATGCCGGGGCACAAAGGAAAGCTGTCGTTTTATGATATTACGGAAATTGACGGTGCGGATAATCTTGTAAAACCCACGGGCGAAATTTTGAAAGCTCAGGAGAAAATCGCCGAAATTTACGGAGCAAAGCAAAGCTTTATATCCGTAAACGGCTCAAGCGCGGCACTTATGGCGGCAATTCTGACGGCTTGCTCGGGCGGTAAGATTATCGCCGACAGGCAGTGTCACATTTCCGCGTTAAATGCCATGATTCTCGGCAATATTGAGCCGTATTGGATTTATCCCGAGCAGGACGGATACTTCGGCGCAGGCTGCGGTATAACGCAAAATCAGGTTGAAACGGCGCTGAAGGAGTGCCCGGAGGCAAAGGCAGTGCTTGTCACATCGCCTACATATTACGGTGTTTGCAGTGATATAAAGGAAATTTGCGCCGCGGCTCACAGGCACGGCGCGGCGGTAATAGTTGATGCGGCTCACGGTGCACATTTTGCGTTTTCGGATATGCTGCCCGAATGTGCGGTTAAATCCGGCGCCGATTATGTTATACACAGTACACATAAAACGTTATCGTGCCTGACCCAGGGGGCGCTTTTGCACTGCGGCGGCGGTGCAGACGGCACGGCGCTTAAGGAAACACTGAATATGCTTCAGACCACAAGCCCGTCATATCTTATAATGTCGTCTGTTGAGCAGTCGGTGTATGAGGCGGTAAATTATGATTACGGTGCACTTATTGAAAGGTGTGACAATATACGGAAAAAATCCAAGCTTAAAACCATGTGCGGCGGTTACTTTGACTATGACAGAACACGAATTGTGCTAAATGGGGAAAATCTTGATAGGCTCCTTTTGGAAAACGGCATGATTCCCGAGATGTATGACGGGCATAACGCTGTTTTGCTGCCATCGCCGTGTAATGACGACAGGGATTTTGAACGGCTTTTGAAATTTGTTTCCGAGTGCGGAGCAAGACCTGCGCCTTATAGCGGTAAGCTGCCCCATGCAAAACAGATTATGACGCCGGCACAGGCGCATAAGGAAAAACTGGAGCTTGTTTCCGCGGAAAATGTGCGCGTGCAGTGTATAAAAATCCGCCGTGCATGCCCGCGGTATGCCCCGGCGAAGAAATAACGGCTGATATACTTCCTTTTATTAAGGATGATATATGGTGTATAAAAATATGAAAGGACGTGTTATTTTATGAAACTGATTTTGGTGATTGTAAACTCCGACGATTCGTCAAGGCTTATGGAGGCGCTGGCTAAGAAAAAGGTTCCGGTTACAAAACTTGCTTCCACAGGCGGCTTTCTGCGCACCGGCAACAGCACGCTTTTAATAGGTACGGAGGAGGAAAAAATTGAAGGCATAATGAATATAATAAAGGAGATATGCAAGTCCAGAACACAGGTTATAAGCGCGCCCGGATTTGGCTTAAATGCAGGTATAAATCTTCCTATGGAGGTAACTGTCGGCGGTGCAACGGTTTTCGTTCTCGATGTTGACAGATATGAGAAAATATGACGCTCGGCGATATTAAGGGACACAGCGAAGTAAAGCGTATGCTGACTGACATTACGGAGGGCGGACGCGTTTCGCATTCGTATATTTTCAGCGGCAAAAAGGGCGTCGGCAAGCACCTTACCGCAAAAGCGTGGGCGGATATGCTAACCGGCGGCAGCGCGGCGGACGTGACCGAAATTACAAATGAAACATATGCCGACAGCAATAAAAAAACGGCTTCTGCGCTGTCGGTTGATACTGTGCGTGCGGCGCGGACGGATATGTACTTAAAGCCGTATGCGGCACAAAAACGTGTGTTTATTATACCGAACGGTGAGGAAATGACCCCTCAGGCACAAAACGCACTTCTTAAGGTATTTGAGGAACCGCCGGAATACTGTGTTATTATAATTGTTACGGATAACCTTGACGTTATGCTTCAAACGATTCGTTCAAGGGCTGTTACGGTGCGTTTCGGATCATTGTCCGAAAGCGAAATAAAAGAGATTTTAGAGGAAAAGGGCATTTCGCCTTCTCCGATGGTGTGCGCACTTGCCGACGGCAGTGCCGGGCTTGCAGCAGAGCTTGCGGAAAACAGCGAAAAATGCGATTTGCTCAAAAATTCGATAAAGCTTTTGAACTCCGCACTTAAAGGAAAAACAAAGGAAAAATACGAGTTAATTTCCTTTTTACAAAAAAACAGGGCGGATTGCAATAATATTTTAAACACTTTTATACTATTTTTTGAGCAATCACTGTTGCAACTTTGCGAAAAAAATGTTACAATACCCATAGAGGTGAATTTGGGCAGCCGCGCCTCTTATTTTATAACGGCTGCGGAGAACTGCAAAAAAGCGCTTAAGGGCAACGTTAATTATAACATGGCGGTAAGTGAGTTTGTGCACAGCTTAGGCTAAGGAAGGATGTAACGAATGACGGAAATTATAGGCGTCCGCTTTAAGGAAGTCAGTAAGATATATTATTTTGACCCTACAAATATAAAATTCAAAAAGGGTGATAAGGTTATCGTCGAAACCGTTCGCGGTATTGAGTTGGGCGAGATTGTTTTGGATAACAGAAGTATTCCCGAGGAGGACATCGTGGCGCCGCTGCGGCAGGTTATAAGAGCCGCAACGGAGGAGGATTTAAAAAAGCTTGAGGAAATTAAGGCTAAGGAAAAAAGCGCCTTCGGAATATGCGAGGAAAAAATCAGGGAACATAAGCTTGATATGAAGCTTGTGGACGTTGAATATACTTTTGACTGCGGTAAAATACTGTTTTATTTCACGGCGGACGGGCGTGTTGACTTCCGCGAGCTTGTAAAATCTCTTGCCGGCGTGTTTAAAACGAGAATCGAGTTAAGGCAGATAGGCGTGCGTGACGAGGCGAAAATTCTCGGCGGTATAGGCATATGCGGCAGACAGCTTTGCTGTAAGTCGTTTCTTTGCGATTTTCACCCTGTTTCAATTAAAATGGCAAAAGAGCAGAGTTTGTCGCTTAATCCCACCAAGATTTCAGGCTGCTGCGGAAGGCTTATGTGCTGCTTAAAATACGAAAATGACACCTATGAGGAAATGCTTAAATTTGTCCCGAAGGTTGACGCAATTGTGCGTACTCCCGACGGCAAGGGAAAGGTTATAGAAAACAACGTTCTCGGCGGTACGATTAAGGTTAAGCTTGATTCATCCGACATTACCGCACCGCAGATTTACAATTACAAGGATGTAAGCATTATAAAAGACGCTGCAATAAAGCTTACGAAAGAGGAGCTTAGGGCGTTAAAGGAACTTGAGGATAAGTGATATATTCTCCGCTTTTTGCGGAGCTTATATATAATTTTTAATAGGAGGTGTGTTTGAACAATGGCATATAAAATTTCAGACGAATGCATCAGCTGTGGTGCATGCGCAGGCGAGTGCCCTGTAAGCTGCATTTCAGAAGGCGATGATAAATACGTTATTAACGCAGACGAATGCATCGAATGCGGTGCATGCGCAGGTGTTTGTCCCGTAGGCGCTCCTGCTCAGGACTAATTTCGTGAAAACACACAAGGACCTCGTTTTTTTCGGGGTCCTTGTTGTATTTTCCGCAAAAATTTATTTTATGCTATTGACAAAAATGTGAAACAGTCGTATAATTACTTTAGTACTTTAGAGCAGTAAAGTGAGGTGCGCTATGAATAACTTAAAAAAGCAAACGCCGAGAGGCGCTTTGGATATAATACCTAAAGACTGTTATGTCAAAAATGAAACGGAATCGGCTATAAGAAATGTCTTTTCCGGTTTCGGATATTTTGAAGTTCAGACCCCGGCGTTTGAATTTTATGATGTGTTTTCAAACGAGGACGTTTGTGAGCTTATAAAGTTCATTGACGAAAAGCTCGGTACGGATGAATTCAGATTCTACAGCGGTGTAAGCTACCGTCATTGTCTGATATGGGATCACGGTACGACCGATATAGGCACGCTGACTCCTCCCCACGATATAACAGGCAAGCCGATAAAGACGCATCT
>CAJLYO010000136.1 GCA_905210885.1 uncultured Eubacteriales bacterium
CCCCGGCACGGACAAAACTCTTCCGGCGATTACCCTGACGGGACTTGCTCCGGAAATTGTCTATAACAGCGATATACGCTACCTGACGTTAAGCGGACGCGGCATGAACTTTTTAAGAAGTGATTTATTAAATAAAATCGAACTTCGCGGCGAAAACGGCAAAACTTACGAAATACCTATCGAAAACTTAACCGTTGACCAAGGCGCCGACCCTGTAAGCGCAAGCATTATGCTCGAGGAATACATGGAGCCGGGCGCATATACGCTGCATTTTCTGTGGAAGCCGGGCACAGGGGAGAGCGCTCTTGAAAATGTTCCCGATGACTTTACCTCAGACGCTATGACAGTGCACATTTCAAGTGACAAAAAATACAGCAACGCATGCTACGGCGTTGTCACGCTGCAGCGCGGCGAAGGCAGCAAGTACAAAGTCGTTGCCTACAAAACCGAAACGGCGTTTGAAAACGCAAACATTCCCGAAAACGACCTTCTGCTTTCATTCAGAGGTGACATTTTAAAGGACAGAACGGGCAAAAATCTCTACCGTTTGTTCGGCAAAGATAAGGACGTTAATATTAATCACATATTAAACTATCACGGTGACGAACTTACAATCGAGGAAAAGGAAGACGGAACCGCAGAAGTTCTTATGAACGGTAAAATTACCACCGTCGGCGCAAACACAACGGTAAGAAACGGCACCGCGGCATTTCGCTTAAACGGCGGCACTAAATATGTTATTCCCGAATACAGCGAGGACGGCGAAACCGACACCTCCTTAAGCGCCGGTCAGGACTTTATCGAGCTTAAGTGGGACAATGCCTTCGACACGCTGACTACCGTAGGCGGATTCCTGATTGACATGAAGTACGGCGTCCTCGGCAAAATCAATGATGATGAGGGAAACAAAACAGATATCATTTCCTTCGGCGGAAGCCTTGATTTGGGATTTATGACCCCCGGCGGTGCGGCGGCAGTAAGACAAAACACCGCAGCCGGAGCAAGATGGACTACGGACTATGAGGAAATAAATCACGATGACATGGACGACGGCTACACATTCGGACTTACATTTGACGAAGATGCCGGAGAGTTCCGGTCACAGGTAAAAGAAGTCGACGTTGAACCCGCAAACCAAGACGCAGACCGCGTAGAGGCAGGAGCTACAATTCACGATGTGCTGTTCGGCGGCAAAGACCCGGGATATATCGGAATCAACATGGACGCTCACATAGCGCTGCCTCAGCTTGTAAAATTCCTCCCGCAAAAAATCGAGGGTGAATTAAGCATAAACACAATTAACGGCTACAATGTCGGAGTTGACGCGAATGTTGAAACAGGCGCAATCGCCCTTGCACTGTCGCTTATGGTCCGCTCCTCACCAAACGGTGCACCTATTCCCGATAAGCTGTTTTTCTCAATCGGCGGCTTTGAACCCGGTATTAACGTTGACGGCTTGGGCATAGTATGGGTAACCGGCGGAGGCGGAGGCTTTGACAACCTCTATGATACAATTTACGGAAAAGACGGCGTTCCTCCTCTTACTCTGCTTATGCACGTGGAATTTGACATAACGAAAATTCTTACGGGCAACGCGGACTTAGAGCTTTCACTGCGCTCCCTTAAGGTTTCTTTTGACGATTTGAGCCTTAAAAAGTTAAAGGACGCAAAGTTTGTTGACGGCGGCGAGATTGCCGTAGGCTGGTATCCGAACTTCAGCCTTAACCTGTCTGCCGGAGTAAACTTTGCCCAAATTATGAGCGGCAGACTTACCATAACCGCAGCAGCCGGAAAAGACACGGCGGATTTTGTTCAGTTTGTATTGAACGTGTCAATAGGTCTGCCGAAATATATTCCGATAGTCGGCGGTATGGAGCTTGCCTCCGCAGAGCTTGGCGGCGGCAGCCAGAAGGTTTGGGGTGCGGTTACCGTGCTGAGCCTTATAAAGGTAGGCTTTACATACTACTGGGGCAAGGGTATTGAGTTCACCCACGGAAGCGCAAGCGGACTTGAAACCTTTGCAGTGCTCTCCCCCGGTGACGATGAGGGCGTAGTACGCACAAAGGCGCTGTACAATGCAATGATTGCCCCCGTTCAGGTGGGAACAGACCCCGATACCGGCGAAAAACAGTTTGCTTCAATCGGCAGAAATCTGCTGTATAGCGCCGGTAGTACCGCAATTGCCGACTTTGACAAAAGGCTGGCGGCATTCTCTCAGCCCGGAATACGTCTTATGAGTGCAAACAAAACGGAAATACTTACAAACGGTGAAAGAACAAAGCACATCGTCACCTTCGGCGATAACGGCGACTATATTCTTTCCGTAAGCCGTGCGGACGGCAGCGAAATTACGGAGGCTGACCTTAAAAACAGCATGAAAATAACCCAAAACAACGCTCCCTTTGAGTTAAGATATTATAAAGCGCCGGCTCACAATGCAAGCGACAGTGAAAAACAGGCGGCTCTTGAAAACGCCAACGTTAACATCTCCGGCAAGGCGGCTTATATAGCAATACCCAAAGGTCAGGCGGCGGATATGCTTGTAGAATTTTCGGACGGCAGCGCTTATGACTTAAGCGCAATTAAGGTTAAACCGATGCCCGTTTTAACGCCCGGCAACGTTTTGCTTGACGGCAAAACCTTAAAGCTTTCATGGGACGGCGAAAACTTGAGCGACAGCGCAAAAATTATCGTTACCGCATCTGAGGGCGGCGATTTGGAAGGCGTTGTTTTAAACGAAAAGGAAATTTTCGCAAAAGACAAAAGCGCAGAAGTCAAAATTCCGGACGAACTTGCAAGCGGTGAATACAACATCACGCTAACGTTAAGCGATGAGGACATATGCAGCGACAGCTACCGCGCCGGTAAAATTACCGTGATAAATACCAAAGCGCCCGATGCCCCGCCACAGAGCGTTTCTGCCGAAAATTTCGGCGACTGCAAGCTTAAGGTAACGGTAAACACAAAAGACAAAAACTTTGACGGATACCTTGTTGAGGTGTATGAGGACGGAGCTTTGGCAGACACGGGACTGTATTTTGACAAAGACGAAGAAATTATAGTAGGCGGACGTTACGAAATGCCGGTCTTAGACGAACAGGGAAAGCCCATAGACGGAAAAAGCATGCCTATAGGCTACACTCCCGGAAAGCAGTACAGTATAAAGGTCAGACTGTGCAACATTGAGGACGACCTTAATGCAAATGCACGCGGTGACGAAATTTATCACTGTGCTCCGGCTGTAACCTCCGCACCGGTTACGCTTAACGAAAGCACACCGCCGAAAATCACACTGGGTTACAAAAACGGTGGATTTAAGATTCTGTCAAACGTACCGGTAAGCGGCGAGCTGTACATTAACTCCGCTGTAAAAAACGGAGAATGGTATGAATTTGCGGATAAAAACACCGAACATTCGCAAAAGGTTAATCTGCCCGACGGAGATTATACCGTAGAATTTTACGCTGTTGACGAAAACGGCAACCACGCAATTGTAAAGGATGTCATAACGGTTGACACAACACCCCCGGCACTTTTGATTGCCGCGCCCGTAAGCGGCGGCACCTTTGACGGAAGCAGCGTGACGGTAAGCATGTCAACAGATGACCCCAAGGCGGAATATCTGTTTAAGGTAAACGGAAGCACCGTTTCACCAAACGAAAGCAATATCTTTGACGGCAAACTGTTAAAGTGCACCCTTCCTTTGGGAGCGGCAGCGGACTGTGCAAAAATAAACCTTGAAATTTCCGCAAAAGACAAACACGGTAACTCTACGGTTAAAAACATAGTTCTGACAAACAAAAAGCTCTCGGAGATAACATCGCTAAGCATCGAAAGTACAGACAGGGAATTATCCGGCGGTAAGCTTGCCCTCGGCGAAAATGAAAGTGCAAATCTTAAAGTTACGGGCATACTTGAAAACGGAAATAAGCTTGATATAACAGATGCACCCGGAACGGCTCTTGAAATATCGGGCGGCACCTCCGCAGCCCTTGACGGAACAAAGGTTACGGCGCTGCTTGCCGGTCAGACGCTTATAAAAGCAAGCTTCAGCCTCGGCGGAAACGAGTTTTTATACGACGGCGCGGTAATAGAAGTTACGGATAAAGCGCTCATTTATTCCGCTTTGGACGAGGCAATAGCGCAGGCGGAGCAAATCACAAACGACGGCTATACCGACTCAAGCCGGAACGCACTTTCAAAGGCACTCGAAGGCGCTAAACAAATCCGAAATACAAAAGGTGCAACACAAAACGATATTGACATGGCAACAACTGCATTGCAAAATGCGATTGCCGGCTTAAAGACAAAAAGCAGCGGCGGCACCGCAGTCGGAGGCGGCGTATCGGCAACATACACCGTTTCGTTTAATACAAACGGCGGAAGTGCTGTCGAAAGCCAAAAAGTAAAATCGGGCGGCAAGCTTGAACAGCCAAAAACCCCCGTTAAAAACGGATACATTTTTGACGGCTGGTATACCGATAAGGAATTTAAATCGCCTTATGATTTTGACTTAAGGGTTACAAAGAGCTTTACCCTTCACGCAAAATGGACAGAAGACTTGAAGGTTACATTTAACGACGTGTCAAAAGACGACTGGTTCTATGAAAATGTAGAATACGCCGTTAAAAACGGCTTGCTTTGCGGAACCGGCGATAAAATATTTGACCCGAACGGACGCCTTACGCGCGCAATGCTTGTTACGGTGCTTTGGAGAGCGGAGGGCAACCCCGCGGCAGATTATGTTATTCCGTTTACCGATACGGACAGCTTCGGCTACTATGCAGAGGCGCTGCGCTGGGCAGCCGGAAACGGCATAGTTAACGGATACTCGCAAACTCAATTTGCGCCTGATGACTATATCACGCGCGAACAGCTTTGCGCGATTATGCACAGATATGCGCAGTATAAAGGTTACGGCGTAAGCGAGGCAGAGAATACGGATATTTCTTCGTATACCGATGCCGAAAACATTTCGGAATATGCAGTTTCGGCGGTTAAATACGCAGTGGGAACAGGTCTTATAAAGGGAAAATCCGATACAGAGATTATGCCCGGTGACAACACCACAAGAGCAGAAGCCGCGGCAATTCTGCAAAGATTTCTTGAGGCAAACAAGTAAATAAACAGTATGCCAAGCGGGAACGCTTGACGATAAAGCCCCGTTTGAGTAATCAGACGGGGCTTGCGCTATGTAATGTAG
>CAJLYO010000137.1 GCA_905210885.1 uncultured Eubacteriales bacterium
TGCCGGGACACAAATTCCAAAAAGCACGGTTACTGTCAAAAGAAATGCCGTAATTTTTAATTTCATAAATCTCACACCTCTTATTAATAATTATTTTCTGCCGTCATATGTTTTCTGATATATGCTCAAAAGCTCATCAACTCTCATGTTTTTCAGCGTTTGGTAAAATTCGTTCATGTCCTTGTCGATATCCTTTTTGCCAACGACAAAGCTTGCAATCATTTCGTTCACATATGGCTTTACATCGGCAATTATGCTGTTGACCGTGCGTAAATCCGCCTCTGAAAAATACATAATAGGTACAGGCTGAACAGCATACGGTGTTACACGTCCCCGCAAACCTTTAAGACTTGCCTCGTATTTATTGTTGATTTTGTAGAAAAATTCCTCGGGATTAAGATGAGGTACATTCTCGCCCGGCTGAATGGTCTGCTTGCCGCGCACGGTATTTTGCTCCTCTCCGTCCTTTAAAATCCAATCCCATGTGCCGTCCGGATTCATTTTATATGTAGTTCCTTCAACACCGCACCAAACAAGCTTTCCACCCTCTTCTGAATATAAATAATCAACCCAGCGTACAGCGGCCTCCGGTGACTTGCAAACATTTGTTATTGCAAACGTTCCGACTCCGATTCCCGACCAGCCGGAGTATATTCTGTTTCCGTCAGCAGTTTTCAGCGGAATTAGCGAAGTGTAGTCAAAATGCCTGCTCTCGCCTACCTGTAAAAATGCGCCGGAGCTGTAGAACATACCGAGAACTTCATCATCTGCAACGCCTTTTGCGGCAAGCTGATTTGCAGTCTGTGAAAATGTGTCGCTGTCCAAAAGTCCTTCGTCATAAAGCCTTTTTACAAACCTTACGGCGTCCGGGAAATTTTTGTCCATAGGCATAAACTCAACCTTACCGTCATCAAAACGCAGATTGTTTTCGTCAGCTATAAGGCCGAATGCGTGAAACAATGAGCTTTTAATTCCATCCGCACCTATAAGACTTAAAGGTATTTCGTCTGCCTTGCCGTTTCCGTTTGGATCGCGTTCCTTGAATGCCTTTAATACCGTATACAGCTCGTCGGCGGTTTCCGGTTCGGCAAGTCCAAGCTTATCAAGCCAGCTTTTATTAATACAGTTTTGAACTATACTCATATTCTGTGATATCACGGGCAGCGAATATATATGACCGTCATTTGCGGTAATCGCTGTTTTAATCTCGGGGCGTTCCTTTAAAATTTTCGACAGATTAGGGGCATATTCGCTTATGAGATTTTCAAGAGGAATCAAAATTCCCTGTTCTCCGTAGCTTGCCACTTCGGAAGCCGACAGCTTCGACTTGAAAAACACGTCCGGAAGCTCGCCGGAGGCAAAGGCAAGATTTTTCTTTTCCTGATACGTTTCACTGTCGGAAACGTTAAACTTAAAGCTCATGTTTGTAAGCTTCTCCATCTCTTTAAAGAACAGATTGTCCTCCCATGAGCCCAAAATTGAATTTGTTACGCCCATCATGGTCATTTCAAGCTTTTCGTCTACTACAGGGTATCCGGTTTTGTTTACTCTGATTGTTTCCTTACTGCCGTTACCGCCCTTTGCACAGCCGGCAAGAAGCGCCGCCGCGCAAAGACCGACCGTAATTTTCTTTACTGCATTTTTCATTTTCTCATATCCTTTCTATTATGCTTTTACTGAACCTATCATAACACCCTTTACAAAGTGTTTCTGAACAAACGGATACATAACAAGTGTAGGAATACTTGCAACAACTATTATACCGTATTTAATACTTTCCGCTATTTTTTGCTGTTCTGCTGCCCAGCGTGTGTCCGTACCGGTCATTTCGGTTGTGATCTGCGACTGCAGGAGCAGCTCGCGCAAAAATATCTGCAAAGGCATTTTCGAGCGTGTTGAAAGATATATCAGGGCGCTGAAATAATCGTTCCATTTCGCAACACCGTAGAACAGCGCAATAACTGCTATAATCGATTTTGACAGCGGCAGCACCATCCGGAACAAATATCTGAAATTCGTACAGCCGTCAATTGAGGCAGCTTCGTGAAGCTCCTCGGGTATGCTGTTTGAAAAATATGTACGCATAACTATTACATTGTAAACCGAAATTGAACCGGGCAAAAGTATTGCCCAAACCGTGTCAATCATATTGAGAGATTTAACAAGGAGATATGCCGGTATCATTCCTCCGCTGAAAAACATTGTCACAGTGTACAAGCCCATTAAAAATCCCCGCGCTTTGAAATCCTTCCGCGACATGGGAAAGGCAGCCGACACCGTAAGAGCAAGACTTATCAGCGTGCCTGCAAACGTGTAAAACAATGAATTGGCGTAACCTGTCCAAATCTCCGAATGTTTTAAAATCTGTTTATAGCTTGCGAAAGTAAAGCCCTTCGGGAAAAGTATAACATTCCCCTGCCAAATTTCGTTAGGGTCGCTGACCGAAGCTATGCACACAAACCAAAGCGGATACAAAAAGCACACACCGAGAAGTGCAAGCAATATATAGTTCACGGCATCAAAGCAAACGTCAACTCTGCTTTGTTTGATTTTTTTTATGTTCATTTCTATCCCCCTACCACAAAGTTGAATCCGTAAGTCTTCCGGAAATCCAGTTAACGGATATCAGCAAAATAAAGTTTATAACAGAATTAAAAAGACCGACTGCCGTTGAGAAGGAATATTCTCCGCCCAAAATACCCATTCTGTAAACATATGTGGAAATAATATCCGAAACCTCACGGTTCATATCATTTTGTAAAAGAAAGGCTTTATCAAAACCTACGTTCATTATCCTGCCTGCATTTAATATCAGCAGAATTACAACAGTCGGCAAAATGCCGGGTAAATCAACATGCCATATTTTCTGCAGCTTGTTTGCGCCGTCAATTTTAACCGCCTCATGAAGCTGAGGGTCAATGGACGAAAGAGCAGATATGTATATTATAGCGTTATATCCCATGGTTTGCCATATTTCCGACCAGACGTATATGTGCTTAAACGCTCTTATGCTGGTTAAAAATTCAATTTTCTCAAATCCAAGCTTGGATATAATCATGTTTACACATCCGTTATTCGATGCAAGAAAGACGTTAAGCATAGCAACCATTACTACAACCGAAATAAAATTAGGCGCATAGCTTATCATCTGGAGTGACTTTTTAAACGCTTTGTTTCCCACCTCGTTTAGCATAAGAGCAAATATAACCGGGAGGGGAAATCCGACACAAAGCTGATACAAACTGAGTACCAGCGTATTTTTTAGTATACGCTCAAAGTTGTAACCGGAAAACAGCCTGTGAAAATGTTCAAAGCCTACCCACGGACTTCCCAGTATGCCCTTGCTTGCGATAAAATTTTTGAAAGCAAGCTGCACACCGTACATCGGAAAATAATAAAATACGATTATAACCACAAAAGCAGGAATGCTTATCAGGTAAAGGTCGTAATTTTTCGCAATGTCTCTTTTCCACGAGGCAAGACCGCCGACGTTATGTTTTTCGGCCGTTTTTACCTTACTGTTCATATTCATCTTCCCTTTCTGAGTTCTGTGCAGTCACATTCTAACATAGCCGCATGCCGAATTCAAGCTACATATTTTCAAGTAAAATTTGTATACAGACTTAACTGTTTCTGTAATTAGTATATCACACAAAGTACAGCATTTCATTATACAAATTTTAAATGAAAAATTGTATAATGAAGCGAAAAAGTCCTTCTGCACCACGGTGAAAACGAACTTTGACTCCTATGATTATTTCATGAACTAAGTGCGGGAAAATAAAGATATGTTAAACGGGAATTACATACAAAAAGCAAAAGAATTAAAAGAATTTGTGCAGAAAATCGCCGGACACTTAATAAACAATTCAAAAAGCGTCGGCTAGCCGACGCTTTTTGAATTGTTCTCAGGCTTTATCATTGTAAGGGAAATTCGTTTTTTTGCAGTATCCACCGCTTCAACCCAAACAGTTACAATGTCCCCCACCTTAAGCACCTCTGAGGGGTGTTTTATAAAACGTTTTGTAATTTTTGAAATATGAACGAGTCCGTCCTGGTGCACGGCAATATCAACAAACGCGCCGAAATCCACAACGTTTCTTACCGTACCTTTAAGCTCCATACCCGGTTTTAAATCGTTTATATCCATTATATCCGAGCGAAGCATCGGCGGTGGAAGCTCGTCGCGCAAATCGCGCCCCGGCTTTTGCAGCTCGGCAGTAATATCACGCAAAGTCGGCACGCCGATTTCGCATTTTTCGGCTATTTCTCTTTCCCCCGCCTCCTTTATCTGCTGGTTTAAATTCTGAAGGCGGTTTTCGGAAATATCCGACTCGGTATAATCAAATATGCTTAAAAGCTTTTGCGCAGCACCGTACGATTCCGGGTGAACCGCAGTATTATCCAGTATATTTTTACCGTGAGGAATACGCAGAAATCCGGCGCACTGTTCATATGCCTTTGGCCCTAATTTTGAAACCTTTTTAAGCTGAGTACGCGAGGTAAATTCGCCGTTTTCCTCTCTGTATGCAACAATATTTTTTGAAACTACGGCAGAAACACCGGAAACATAAGATAAGAGCGATGCCGACGCCGTATTCAAGTCAACACCCACAGCGTTAACGCAGTCCTCAACAACTCCGCCCAGCGTTTCCTCAAGACGTTTTTGCGGAAGGTCGTGCTGATACTGACCTACGCCGATAGATTTCGGGTCGATTTTAACAAGTTCTGCCAACGGATCCTGCATGCGCCGTGCAATGGAAACGGCGCTTCTTAAGGAAACGTCAAAGTCCGGAAACTCTGCCGCACCAAGTTTTGACGCGGAATAAACCGATGCCCCGGCCTCGTTTACCATCATATATGACACCGGTCTGTCAAGCTCTTTTATAAGCTCGGCAATAAATATTTCGGACTCCTTTGAAGCCGTGCCGTTGCCTATTGCGATTACATCGACTTTATGCTTTGAAATAAGCTTTTTCAGTATTTCCTTAGCCTGTTCCTTTTTATTCTGGGGCGGCGTTGGGTATACAACAGTTGTGTCAAGCACTCTGCCCGTTTCGTCAACAACTGCGGTTTTACAGCCGGTTCTGTATGCCGGGTCAAAACCCAAGGTCACCTTGCCCTTAA
>CAJLYO010000138.1 GCA_905210885.1 uncultured Eubacteriales bacterium
TCCCCCGAAGAGACGTCGTGTTTGATTTTTTAAATATAGGAGGTGCAACGATAAATGGCAAGATATACAGGTGCCGTTTGCAGACTTTGCAGACGTGAAGGTACTAAATTATTTTTAAAGGGCGAAAGATGCTACACCGGTAAGTGTGGTTTGGAACGTCGCCAGTATGCTCCCGGTCAGCATGGCCAGGGCAGAAAGAAGCTTTCCGAGTACGGCTTGCAGTTAAGAGAGAAGCAGAAGGCTCGCCGTTATTACGGTATTTTGGAAAGCCAGTTCCGCAAATATTTTGAAATGGCTAACAAAAAGGCAGGCGTTACAGGTGATAACCTGCTTGCAATTTTGGAGAGCAGACTTGATAACGTTGTTTACAGACTGGGATTCGGAACATCGCGTCCCGAGGCAAGACAGCTTGTTTTGCACGGTCACTTCACCGTTAACGGTAAGAAGGTTAACATTCCTTCATACTTAGTTAAGGTTGGCGATGTTATAACAATCAAAGAAAACAGCAGAAACAGCAGCAAAATCAAGGATGTTCTGGACATCACCGCGTCAAGAACCGTTCCGCAGTGGCTTGACCTTGATAAGAACACTCTTACCGCAAAGGTTGTCGGCGAAGCTGCAAGAGATGATATCGATTTGCCGATAGAAGAGCATTTGATCGTCGAGCTGTATTCTAAGTAATATTTACCCTCGTAATATATTACGTTTTTTACAATTAAAATTACGGTAAGGAGGGGTAATAGAATGATTGAAATAGAAAAACCAAAGGTTGAATGTGTCGAGCTTAGTCCCGAAGGCGATTACGGCAGATTTGAGGTAGAACCGCTGGAGCGCGGTTACGGTATGACTTTGGGTAACTCCCTTCGGAGAATACTTTTATCGTCACTGCCGGGCGTGGCTGTTTCCTCAATAAAAATCGACGGTGTTCTGCACGAGTTTTCAACTATTCCCGGCGTTAAGGAAGACGTTACCGAGATAGTTCTTAACATTAAAAATCTTAATGCCAAGCTTTACAGCGACGGTCCTAAGGTTTTGTATATCGAGGCAGAGGGTGCCGGCGAAGTTTGCGCACGCCACATAAAGGCTGATGCAGATGTTGAAATTTTAAACGGTGATTTGCACATTGCAACCTTGAATGAGGATGCAAAGCTTTACATGGAGATTACTATCAACCATGGCCGCGGCTATGTGTCCGCCGATAAAAACAAGACGACAAATCAGGGTATAATCGGCAACATACCGGTGGATTCACTGTTTTCACCGGTGCGCAAGGTGAACTATACTGTTGAAAACACACGTGTAGGTCAGGTTACCGATTACGATAAGCTTACTCTTGATGTATGGACTGACGGTACAATAACTCCCGACGAAGCGATTTCATTGGGCGCTAAGATTTTGAGCGAGCACCTGAATCTGTTTATTGACCTTACCGACAGAGCAAGAAACACTGAGATAATGGTTGAAAAAGAGGATTCCAAGAAGGAAAAGGTGCTTGAGATGACGATTGAGGAGCTGGACCTTTCTGTTCGTTCCTACAATTGCTTAAAGCGCGCCGGAATTAATACCGTTGAGGATTTAACCAATAAGACCGAGGAAGATATGATGAAGGTCAGAAACCTTGGCAGAAAGTCCTTGGAAGAGGTTATTCAGAAGCTTCACAGCTTTGACATGGATTTGGCTGTTGAAGAGGAATAGTTTTCTCTGAAACGGTTCGGGATATTTACTGATAAAGGAGGTACAAACAAATGGCTATAAACAGAAAGTTCAGCAGACCTACTGACCAGCGTATTGCTATGCTGAAAAATCTTACAACCTCACTGCTTGAAAACGGCAGAATCGAAACAACTGTTTCAAAGGCTAAGGAAGTAAGAAGCACTGCTGAAAAAATGATAACTTTGGGCAAAACAAACACACTGCATTCACGCAGAAATGCTTTGACGTACATCACAAAAGAGGATGTTGTTAAAAAGCTGTTTGATGAAATTGCTCCGAAGTATGCTGACAGAAATGGCGGATATACAAGAATTGTTAAAATCGGTCCCCGCAGAGGCGATGCTGCCGAGATGGCAATTATTGAGCTTGTTTAATTAAAGCTTATAAAGTCACCGGAATTTCCGGTGACTTTTTTGCGCATAAAAAACACCTGTGCAGTTGATTAATGCACAGGTGTTTTATTTTGACGCTACAGAATATAAAATTCAAAATTGAGTTTTTTCTCCGAAAGACGGTATTTTTCCAAAAGCTCCGGTCCGCAGCTTGCAGAACCTATGCCTGATACCTTATAGTCAATTCTTATATTGGTTCGGCCGTTTTTCTTAAGCTCATTTGTATGAGTTGCATTGGTTAAAGTTTCGGAGGTATAGCTCGAAACATTAAATTCGAAGCTTGTGTTTGATGCAAATGTCAAACCGCCGTCCATTTTCAGAAGCGTTGTTTTAATGTGATTTCCGTGTTCCTGGGGCATTATGTAGTTAACATACTCACCGTCCGCACTGCTTTTGTAAAGTCCGACTTTTGCATGACGGTTCATGTCCGCGTAGCACTCACCTGGACCCATGCCATAATATGTAAAACTGTCATTTTGCACAGGCGAGGTGAATTCGTATCCCAAGCGGGGAAGATATACTTCCAACTCTTCTGAAACACGGCATTTTGTTGTAACTTTTATTTCACCTTTTGCGAAAAATTCATACCGGGTTGTAAAATGCACCGCCGGTACGCGCGCAACACCGGCAACCGAACCTTCTGCGATTATTGTATTATCCGACATTTCGCAGGAATAAATCTTGGTAAAGATTTTGTTAAGGTTTGCTCCTGACCAGTTATCGCCGTTTAAATATCCCCATTTTGTCTTAATATGCCTGTCATTGTCCGTGGGTGCACGCCAAAGCGTTAGTCTCGGCATGTCACATATCAGCTGTTTGCCGTTCTTTATCATGCTTTCAAAACAGCCGTAGTGTTTGTTAAATATATAGCTGAAACCGTCACCGTCAGCGTAAATATGCATATCGTCCTGTGACAGGGCTGCCGCACCGTTTACCGATATTGTTTCGGGGGTTGCCGGTGTGTCAAGCTGGCACGCCGCAACCTCATAGCCCGACACGTCTTTTAACGAAATATTAATGTGTGCACCGAGCTTGCAGCTTGCCGGAATATCAAATGGAATATCGATTTCGCATTTTTCGTGAGGAGCAAGCGCTATTTTCATTTCTTTTGCATTTACGGTTTCACCGTCTTTTTCAAGTGAAACGGTTAAAATATAGTTATCGAGATTTGTGAAGTCGTACTTGTTGGTGATTTCGATTTTTCCGCCGTTTAGCTTTGCATCAAAGTACTGATAGGCGTATTTTGCGTTAAGTGATCCTGCTTTAAAGCTTCTGTCGGCAAAAACAAGACCGTCGCAGCAGAAGTTTGAGTCTGATGTCAATTCGCCGAAATCTCCGCCATACAAGCATACACCGTCTTTAATGAACGTGTGGTCTGCCCACTCCCAAATGCAGCCGCCGATAAGGTTGGGGTATTTTTCGAATACTTCCATATAGTCGCCCACATCGCCGGGGCCGTTGCCCATGGCATGGGAGTACTCACACAGGAAAAACGGCTTTCTGTTATTTTTGTCCATACCGTATTTTTCCACGTCCGGGACGCTGTGATACATTTGAGAAACAACATCTATGTTTGAGCAATCGCCTTTTCTCGACGCGTCTTCACAGTGATACAGGCGCGAATTGTCACGTTTTCTGCCCCAGTTTATCATTAAATCCTGGTTTTTGCCGTAGCCGCTTTCATTGCCTGTTGACCACATGATAACGCATGGGTGGTTTTTGTCGCGCTCCACCATTCTTTCCATGCGCTCCAGGAACATATCCGAGAAGTTATCATCCTGACAGGGCCAGATGTCATTTTCTACGTCATAACCGTAGCTGTTACCCGTTCTGTTTACGTATCCGTGGGTTTCAATGTCGGTTTCGTCTATTAAGTAAAAGCCATATTTATCACACAGATTTAAGAATTCCGGCGTCGGCGGATAGTGGGATGTTCTGATTGTGTTTATATTCAGCTGTTTCATTTTTATAAGCTCATTTTCAAGCTCGGCTTCAGTTAAGCAGTAGCCGTTTTTGGGGTGAGTGTCGTGGTGATTAACACCTTTTAGTATAACCGATGTTCCGTTTATCAAAAGCTCACCTTTATCGGAAACGGCAATTTCTCTCATGCCGACTCTGAAGGGAATATACTCCGTTTTTCCCTTTACAATAACTGTATACAGATGCGGCTGTTCCGCATTCCACAAAATCGGATTTTCTATTGTGTCAAGCTTAATATCGCCGTCAAATATTTCGTAATTTTCCGCCTCAACGGTTATTGACTTGGTGTCAGCTTTTATAAATACATCTTTTATGTGATTTTCTTCACGGGAAAGCAGGTACACATCTCTGAAGATTCCCGAATATCTGAAAAAGTCCTGGTCTTCAAGAAAGCTGCCCACGCACCACTTTAAAACCTTTGCGGTAATTGTGTTTTTGCCTTTTTTGACAAACGGTGTTATATCAAATTCCGCCTGGAGATGTGAGCCTTGAGTAAATCCCACATAGCTGTCGTTAATATATAAAAACAAACACGATGAAACGCCCTCAAAAACAATATATGTTTGTCTCTCACTCCAAGCATCACTGATTTCAAATTCACGGGAGTATACTCCGCACGGGTTATCGTCCGGAACGTACGGCGCGTCGATGGGGTGGGGATAGTTAATGTTAGTATACATGGGATTTTCGTAACCCAAGGTTTGCCAGCATGAAGGAACGTCTATCGTTTCCGTAAATTTGATTTTTTCCGGTACGTCAATATCACGCTTGAAGTACGCAAAGTTCCATCTGCCGTTTAAAAGTGTGTAGTAAGCCGACTTCTCTTTGTTTCCGGCAAGAGCTTTTTCAAGGCTGTCGTAGGGTATGTAGTAAGAGCGCTGCGGCTGTCTGTTTTCTGAGGTTTTTTTGAAATCCTCATAAATACGCATATTATCTCTCCTTTTTTATTGACATTAAAATTATTGTAATATATAATTAT
>CAJLYO010000139.1 GCA_905210885.1 uncultured Eubacteriales bacterium
ATTATTTGTTTTTAAATCCTTTTATTTTTACAATATTATATTCCACGAATGGGGAATAAATATATTTTTAAACTGCATTATCGCATATCTGTCCGTCATTCCGGCAATATAGTCGCACACGTTGCGGTGAAGGTCAAAACGGCGGTAATCCTCGGGAATTTCCTCCGGATTTTCGGCAAAGTAGCCGTACAGACCTTCGATAACGCGCCGTGCGCGGCGTTCCTCAAGCTCGGCGCGCTTGTCTTTATACACGTTTTCAAACATAAAGCTTCTTAAGGCTTCCATTTCGTATAAAATAGAAGGTTGCATTAAAATTTCATTTTTGCCCTCGCTTTCCGATATAACGGCATTTATCATGGTTTCTATGCGCTGTGATCTGCCGACGCCCAAAACCTTTGTGCAATGACCGGGAAGGGCTTTTTCAGTAAGCAGACCGCCCCTCACGGCATCGTCAATATCATGATTTATATACGCAATTCTGTCCGCCAGCTTTATTATTCTGCCCTCCAGCGTCTGTGCCTTATCGTCACCGGCATGGTTTACAATTCCGTCACGCACTTCAAATGTAAGGTTAAGCCCGGTGCCGTTTTCCAAAACGTCCGCCACACGCAAACTTTGCACTGCATGCTTAAAGCCGTATGGACATATTTCGTTTAACACGCGTTCTCCGGAATGGCCGAAGGGTGTATGACCCAAGTCGTGGCTTCGGTTAAGTCCTCATTTAAACGGAGGGCACGGGCGATTGTTCTGCCGATTTGCGCCACCTCAAGGGTGTGGGTAAGACGCGTTCGGTAGTGGTCGCCCTCAGGCGTTATGAAAACCTGAGTTTTGTGTTTCAGACGCCTGAACGCCTTTGAATGAATGATTTTGTCACGGTCGCGCTGAAACTCCGTGCGGATTTCACACGGCTTTGAAGGAAAGCGTCTGCCCTTTGTATCGGCGGCAAATGACGCGTAGGGGGACAAATACTGCTTTTCTGCTTGTTCTGTGCGCTGACGGATATTCATAATTTTATCCTCTTACTTCTTTCATAATTCTGTGTGCCATCGAACGGCAGCGTGATTTTGCGTTCTCGTCGTTTTCCACGGGTCTTACAGCGCAGACACCGAGATGTGCCGCGTCATATTCCGTGCTTCCGGGGCCTATAACCGTCATTCCGTACACCAGTGCGCTTGACTGCATTGAACGGATTGTGCTTTCCTGTCCGCCGAAAAGGCTTGCACCGCACGTTACAAAGCCGCAGGGCTTACCGATCAGCACCTTTTCACCGCGCATTGCTCTGCCTTTATCGAGAAACGCTTTAAGCTGTGCCGTCATGCAGCCGAAATATACCGGACTTCCCATAACTATCGCATCGGCTTTTTTCATCTTATTATATGCTTCTTCCAAAAGCGTTCCTTTATAACACGCTTTTGCGCATGGGCTTGTGCATGATGTGCAGAACGGAGTTCTTGCACTGTCTAAGCAATGGGGTGCATTTATTATTTCAACCTCTGCGCCTTCATCTTTACAGACGCTTAAGATTTCGTTTATCAGAAAGTATGTGCTGCCCTTTAAGTTTGGGCTGCCGTTAATTCCCAAAATGTACAATTTTCAAACCTTCCTTTCAAAAAACTCTCTATATATTTATATACTCCGTTTACGCGAAAAGTCCTTTTTTTGACGCTAAATGTCGCACTTTGTTTTCACGGTGCGGGACGTGCTGTTTTAAAAAGCCTTTAATACCGGGCTTTTTTGCGGAAAAGATGGCGTGACATGTCGTTATATTTTGTGCTACAATTTTTTATGTCGACAGGAGATGGAGCTCCGAAAAATATGCTGACGAGCAATAAACGGAAAGGACGGTTTTTTAATATGGAAAACCAGCAGGAGATTGACAGAATTGTCAAAAAAGCAACTGCGAAGTATCTAAAAAAGCTTAGTGAAAAGGAAGAAGAGCTGGAACGCTACCGTACAGTACTGGACGAGGTGGGACAGATTTTAAACGAGGGTTCCGAAAGCTACACCGAGCCGCAGGCTAAGATGCCTTCAAGCGACGAAGAAATAATTGCAGAAGCGGAAAGAATTTTGAGTATTCCGGAGAATGAGCGTTCAGAGGAAGACATAAAGCTTCTCGGTGAAATTTCGGACAAATACGGACATGCACTTTTCAATAAGGACTTAAATGAGGTAAGAGGCTGGGCGGAGGAAAATTACGATGGAGATATAAACGGCTTGATTGCCGATGAAAAATTCCGTGAATACGCTCATAAATCGGGCGGAAACCTTACAGACGCCGTTAAGGCATATGTTGAACAGGTTAAAACTCAGGACGCAGCCAAAACCCCGGGCAGCGCCAAGGATAATTCAGCCGCAGCGGCAAAGCAGTATTACAGCCGCGAGGAAGTAAGCAGAATGACTCCGGCGCAGATTAAAAGACACATGGCGGTAATTGAAAAATCAATGACAAGATGGTAAAAAATTTGAAAGGAAATGATTGAAAATGGCATTTACTAATTTTATTCCGAAGGTTTGGTCAACAAAAATCGAACAGGAAAGAGATGCGCTGCTCGTTGCGAGCAAGCTTTGTAACAGACAGTATGAAGGCGATATCAAGCAGGTGGGCGACAAGGTTAAAATTAACGGTGTTTCACGTCCCACAATTTCGGATTACAACGATTTAACAGGTCTGGGAGAGATGGAACGCCCCAAAGACCAGAGCACATTGCTTGAGATTACCGAGCAAAAAGCCTTCCATTTCTATGTAGGCGATATTGACAAAAGACAGGCAGCAGGCGACATAATGGAGGCGGAGAAAAAGGAAGCGGCCGCAGGTCTTGCGGAGGTTATGGACTCGTTTATCTACAGCCACTATAAGGAAGCCGGAATTACACAGACGGTAACCTCTCTTACATCTTCAAACGTTATGTCCACAATCAGCGGAGTTTTGGCAAAGCTTTGGAAAAACAAGGTACCGAGAAATGAGAAAATTTCTCTTGAGGCAACTCCCGAATTTATCGAAAAGCTGCTTTTGGCAAATGTGCTTATGAACACACAAAACAGCGGTATTATTACAAGCGGTATTGTGGGTACGCTTAAGGTATTTAACGTAGACGTTTACATGTCCACAAATATCCACAGCGATTCAACAAACGGCGACTGCATATTTGTAAGAACTCAGAAGGCTATCGCAATGGCGGATTCACTTAAGGAAGTCAAGGCATACGAGCCGGCAAACTACTTCGGTGAGGCTGTAAAGGGTCTGCAGGTTTACGGCGCAAAGGTAGTAAGACCTTCAGAACTTGCAGTTATCAAGGTAAAAGCATACGGCGCTGAAACAAATATATAATAGGAGGAAAATAAAATGGCAGAAATGACTGTAAATAAAGCTGTACGTGACGGAATTAAGGTGTGCACTATTGCAACGGGTGCTGCAACACAGACCTTTAAATATGACACGGAGGACGAAAAAACAGCAATAATCATATCAAACTCACATGCGTCAAACGCCGCAGCCGTTACTGTTAAGGCAGGCACGGGTCTCAGAAAGGCAATCGGCGACTTAAGCGTAAGCGTTGCCGCCGGAAAAACGGCGATTATCGGGCCTTTGGACAGCATGCGCTTTAAGGACATGTCAACAGGCGCAGTTACCGTTACCGTAAGCGGCGGAACAACCGAGCTTAACGTTATCGCACTGTAAAATAATGCCTGACGCGGCGCTTTTTACGGCATAAATGTGCCTGCGAAGGCGCCGCATTTTTAATAAGGAGGTTTTTGCCTATGAATTTAAAACAGGCAATTGACATTGCGGAGATATACGCCGATTTGGACGGTGCATCGGTTTCCGAGGTGCTTATCAGGCATTATGCCGACTTGGCGCAAAAGGAAATTGCCGTAAACGTAAGCCGCATTGTCAAAAGGTTTTTAATAACCAAATACTCTAAAACACCGGAGATATATAAGCTTCCGGAGGACGGTGCGGAGTTTTACAGAATTATGCGCCGTCACTCGGTTTTGCCTATAAATTTTGTTAAAACTGCGTGGAATGAACTTACTCTGTGCGACAGCGGTCAATTTGACGTTTACTACAGCGTTATGCCCCAAACCATAGACGCAGCCACCCCTTTAGACTACAGCTTTGAGGTTGACTCAAGGTGTCACGGCGCCATTCCCTTTTATATTGCGCACCGTATTGCACCGGACAAGGATGTTTCAAGGACGTGCTTTAACGAGTGGAAAAAGCTAAACAGCATGGCAACGGATGAGCGCAGAGCGCAATGCAGGATACTATGCTCCGGCGATTATTTTTTATAAGGAATGATTAAAATGGATAATATTGTTTTATATTTTAAGGTTGCCGTAAGCCTTGTTATTTCCGGGATAAGCGTGATAATCGGCGGATTTGACCTTTTGGCATCGTGCCTTTTAACCTTTGTTGTAATTGACTACATAACGGGAATACTTGCGGCACTTTGCACAAAGACGCTTTCAAGCCGCACGGGCTTTAACGGGATAATAAAGAAGATATGCATTTTCATTGTGGTTGCGGTGGCGCACTGTGCCGGCGATATTTCGGGAATAAACGAGCTTCGGGATATTGCGGTATCGTTTTATATTGCAAACGAGGGAATTTCCGTTTTGGAAAATTTGGGGCGCATAGGCGTTCCGTTCCCCAATAAATTAAAAGCTGTTCTGGCTCAGCTTAAAAAGGAGGCTGATTAAAAATGACTTTGGATGAGGCAATTTTAAAGGCTTGTATTATCGGCGAATTTAAAAAGGAGGATTATCCGAAGGCAAAATACGCGGCTCTTGCCGACCAGGCGCAAAAAATTCTTGCCGGGCTGGGTTACCCTGTTACGGGAGTCCTTAAAATTGAAGCCGGCGTTACAAAATGCACGCTTCCGGAGGATTGCTCCGAGGTAATAAGGGTAAAAAGCCGTTTGTCCGATGCACCGTCTGACTATGAGATTGTTGACGGCATAATTTATACGGACGGGGCATACGATACCGATATTTTTTATGAGAAAAATCAGCCTTGTATCTATACTTATCATAGCGACAATGCGTATATTTAGAACAG
>CAJLYO010000140.1 GCA_905210885.1 uncultured Eubacteriales bacterium
TGGTTTCTTTATACGCAATTTTGCCCTGCGAAAAATCTACGTCCATATTAAACCGTGACATCATAACCGATTTTAGAATTTCCGTCTGCACCTCGCCCATAAGCTGTACCGTTATTTCCTGAAGTGCCGGATTCCAGCCGATGTTTAATTTGGGGTCCTCCTGTTCAAGAATACGAAGGGCATAAAGAAGCTTTGACGGTTCCGTTCCGGCACTTTTTGCACGATAGGTGAGAACAGGCTGCAAAATGCCGTCAAAACAATCCTTTTCAAACCCGAGACCCTCGCCGGCGTAAGTTTTCGTAAGCCCTGTCACCGCGCACACCGCGCCTGTCTCGGCAAAGTCCGCAGTTTTGTATTTTGCGCCGTTATAAATTCTTATTTCGTTAATTTTTTCGTCGGAAACTATGTCCTTTACCCTGATTTTACCGCCGGTAATTTTTAAATGCGTCAGGCGGTTGGAGCCGTCATTTGTGATTTTATATACTTTCGCGCCGAACACTTCCGGGCGGTCGGACGGTTTTGTCAGCTTTGATACCGCCGATACAAACTCGTCTACGCCGTCAAATTTCAGTGCGGAGCCGAAAAAGACCGGGAATAATCTGCGCTGCGAAATTGTATCGCGGATAACGCCGTCACTTACTTTGCCGTCTGACATAAATTCGTCAAGAGCAGCTTCGCTGCATACGGCAAGCTGTTCAAAAAACGCATCGTCATGCTGTGCGGAAAAATCCACAAATCCGTCACCGAGTTT
Source organism: uncultured Eubacteriales bacterium (assembly GCA_905210885.1). Classification (GTDB taxonomy): domain Bacteria; phylum Bacillota; class Clostridia; order Monoglobales; family Firm-18; genus CAJLYO01. The sequence goes on from CAJLYO010000140.1 coordinate 752, forward strand.
TTTTGTAAGCATTTCCGTAATTTCACCACGAGAATAGTTCATAATATCGGTTTTGTTCACAAAAACAAATGTCGGAACATTGTATTTTTTCAAAAGCTGCCACAGCGTTTCGGTGTGATTTTGCACGCCGTCCGTTCCGCTGATTATCAATATTGCATAATCAAGCACGCTTAATGTGCGCTCCGTTTCGGCAGAAAAATCCGCATGCCCCGGAGTGTCAAGAAGCGTAAAGGAGGAGCCGCCGAGTGAAAATTCAGCCTGCTTTGAAAAAATTGTTATTCCGCGCTTGCGCTCTATTTCGTTGTTATCCAAAAGAGTGTCGCGGTGGTCAACTCTGCCTGCCTTTCTTATTGTACCGGTAAGATACAGCATAGCCTCGGCAAGGGTTGTTTTTCCGCTGTCCACATGGGCAAGTATGCCCAAAACGTATTTATTCAAATTTATCATACCGTTTCATTAATTTTTTAGTATATTGTATCATAAATTTCTCGGTATTTCAACCTCAATAAGTTGACATTGCGCATTGTAGTGTGTTATAATGTAGTCGGAGTATTTTCGATTTGAGGTGATTTGTTTGGATAACATCACGGCATTCTGGATACTGCTTGCGATAATTTTCGGTGTTGCCGAGGCGGCAACGGCAGGACTTGTATCGGTTTGGTTTTGTATAGGAGCGGTTATTTCGGCAGTGGTTTCCACGGTCACTCCGTCACTGTATGTTCAGTTTGCGGTCTTTGTGATTTCGTCTGCTTTGCTGCTGGCGGCGACGCGCGGTTTTGCAAAGAGGTTTCTTTCCGTTAAAAAAACTGCTACAAATGCCGATGCGATTATCGGCTGTGACGGAATTGTCACCGAAGACATTGACCCCATGCAAAACACCGGACAAATCAAGGTTAACGGTCAGATTTGGTCGGCGCGCTGCGATACGGCATTGCCGGCAGGCGAAAAGGTTGTTGTAAAGGCTATAACCGGAGTTAAAGCCATAGTGGAAAAGGAGGAAGCTTAAATGCCTGTATTAATTATTCTTTTGGTAATTATCGTTTTGCTTATTACAAACATTCGTATTGTTCCTCAGTCATTTGCATATGTAATAGAGCGCCTGGGCGCGTACAGCACGACCTGGAGCGTCGGGCTGAAATTCAAAATTCCTTTTGTTGAACGCGTTGCAAAAGTTGTCACGCTGAAAGAACAAGTGGTTGACTTTAAACCGCAGCCCGTTATAACGAAGGATAACGTAACCATGCAGATAGATACGGTCGTGTATTTTCAGATAACAGACCCCAAGCTTTTTACTTACGGCGTTGATAATCCCATGAGCGCTATCGAAAATCTTACGGCAACAACGCTAAGAAATATTGTGGGTGATTTGGAGCTTGACCAAACGCTTACTTCGCGCGATACGGTTAACACCAAAATGCGCTCAATACTGGACGAGGCAACCGACCCATGGGGCATTAAAATCAACCGCGTTGAGCTTAAAAACATTCTGCCGCCCCGTGAAATTCAGGACGCAATGGAAAAGCAGATGAAGGCTGAGCGCGAGCGCCGCGAGTCCATTCTTAAAGCAGAAGGCGAAAAACGCTCTGCAATTCTGGTTGCCGAAGGTCAGAAAGAGGCACAGATTTTAAGCGCTCAGGCTGAAAAAGAATCGGCGATACTGAAGGCTGAAGCCCAAAAAGAGGCAGCGGTGAAAATCGCAGAAGGTCAGGCTGAGGCAATTCTTAAGGTTCAGGAGGCTACCGCAAAGGGTATTATGCTTATTAACGAAAGCAAGCCCGGCGACGGTGCGCTTACAATAAAATCCCTTGAAGCTTTTGCAAAAGCTGCCGACGGAAAGGCTACAAAGATAATAATTCCGTCCGAAATTCAGGGAATAGCAGGACTGTCCGCAAGCATAAAGGAGCTTGTGAAGTCCGAATAAACATATGAAAGGAATGTATAGTCAACATGTCAGGACACAGTAAATGGGCAACAATTAAGAGAAAAAAAGGTGCAAACGATGCGCAGCGCGGTAAGATTTTTACCAAAATCGGCAGAGAACTTGCAGTTGCGGTTAAGGCAGGAGGTCCCGACCCGGACACAAATGCAAAGCTTAAAGACGTTATCGCAAAGGCTAAATCCAACAATATGCCTAATGATACAATTATGCGTAGCATTAAAAAAGCTGCCGGCGACACATCGGGCGATAACTATGAAAATATAATCTATGAGGGCTACGGTCCCAAAGGTATTGCCGTTATTGTTGAGGCGCTTACGGATAACAGAAACAGAACAGCGGCGGATATGCGACATTATTTCGATAAATTCGGCGGCAATCTTGGTACAAGCGGCTGCGTTATGTTTATGTTTGACCAAAAGGGTGTCATTGTTATTGAAAACAATGACGAAACCGATGAGGAAAAGCTTATGATGGACGCATTGGAGGCAGGCGCTGACGATGTTGACGTAGAAACAGACTGCTTTGAAATTACAACTTCACCGGCGGATTTTTCGGCTGTAAGAAGTGCAATTGAGGCTTTGGGTTATGATATAGCCGAGGCTGAAATTCAGTATGTTCCGCAGACGGAAACGGCTCTGACTGATGAAAAAGATATTGCTCTTATGGAAAAGCTTATAGAGCATCTTGAAGACTGCGATGATGTTCAGTACGTATGGCATAACTGGGAGAACGCCGAATAATACGGGGGAATATTTATGGCAATGACAATGACGCAAAAAATCCTTTGCCGCGGAGCAGGCATGACCGAAGTTAAAGCGGACATGCTTATTAACGCAAGGGTTGACGCGGTGCTCGGAAATGATATAACGGCGCCGCCTGCTATAAGCGAATTTGAAAAATACGGCTTTACAAAGGTTTTTGATAAGGAAAAAATAATTCTTGTTCCCGACCATTTTTGCCCAAATAAGGACATAAAGTCTGCGGAACAGGCAAAAATAATGCGTGATTTTGCGAAAAAACAAGAAATTGTCAATTATTTTGAAGTGGGAAAAATGGGCATAGAGCACGCGCTTATCCCCGAACAGGGTCTTGTCACGGCAGGAGATATAGTTGTGGGTGCAGACTCTCATACATGTACCTACGGTGCGCTGGGCGCTTTTTCAACAGGCGTCGGCAGCACCGATATGGCTGCTGCAATGGCTTCCGGCGAGCTTTGGTTTAAAGTTCCGCCGGCGGTTAAGGTTGAAATCAAAGGTGATTTTAAAGGCAAGGTCAGCGGAAAAGACGTTATTCTTGCCCTTATCGGCAAAATAGGCGTCGACGGCGCGCGTTACAAATCCCTTGAATTTTGCGGCGACGGCATAAAAAATCTTTCCATGGACGACAGGCTGACAATTGCAAACATGGCAATTGAAGCCGGGGCGAAAAACGGTATTTTCCCTGTCGATGAAATAACATTAAAGTATTTAAGCGAGCATGGTGCAAAAACGCCCGAAATTTTTGAGGCGGACGCCGATGCGGAGTATGACGAAAAGGTTGTAATTGACCTTTCTGAGCTTGATTACACGGTTGCATGCCCCCATTTGCCGTCAAATGTAAAACCTGCGTCACAGCTTTCCGATATTGCGGTTGACCAGGTGGTAATCGGTTCGTGCACCAACGGCAGAATCAGCGACCTGCGCGCTGCTGCGGAAATATTGAAGGGCAAAAAAATAGCCGACGGAGTAAGGTGCATTGTAATCCCGGCTACACAGAAAATTTATTTAAAGGCAATGGAAGAGGGCCTTTTGGAGATATTCGTAAACGCCGGTGCGGTGGTAAGTACACCCACGTGCGGTCCGTGCCTTGGCGGATATATGGGTATCCTTGCCTCGGGCGAGATTTGCGTTGCTACAACAAACCGAAATTTTGTGGGCAGAATGGGCGCAAAGGACAGCAAAATTTACCTTGCAAGCCCGGCTGTTGCAGCTGCGTGCGCCGCATGCGGAAGGATTGTTCCTCCGGAGGTGGTACTATGATAATACAAGGCAAGGTTCATATATTCAACGATAATGTGGATACGGACGTTATTATTCCGGCACGTTACCTTAACACCTTTGATTTATCGGAACTTGCTTCCCATTGCATGGAGGATATAGACCCGGAATTTTCAAAGAAGGTTGTAAGCGGCGATATTATAGTTGCCGGTTCAAATTTCGGCTGCGGTTCTTCAAGAGAACATGCGCCGCTTGCTATTAAGGCATCGGGCATTTCCTGTGTTATTGCAAAGTCTTTTGCGAGAATTTTCTACAGAAATGCAATAAACGTGGGACTGCCTATCTTTGAATGTGACTTCA
>CAJLYO010000141.1 GCA_905210885.1 uncultured Eubacteriales bacterium
GCACCATGCTGTCGCTTTGACCGGCATCTGCCCGTTTTTCTTTGTCTCCGCGCGTAATGTATATTTTGTAGGTTCTTTTAAGTCCGCTTTCGGAATGTACGACAACCTTCACAATATTTTTACCGACATAATTAAGCGCGGTATCCTCTATTTCAACCGTTGCGTTTTTATCCTGCGGAATTGCCTTTACAACAACCTTTTCAACTTCAAACGGCACGGAAGAACTGTACTTTTTATTTTCCGGCGTGAAATCGGGCGTTAGTTTACAGCCCTCGATTTCAAGGCTTTCAAGCAAATTATTATTTGATTTGCCGGAATCTTGCGTTTCGGTAATTATGTATTCCGTGTGTTTTCCGTCCGAATTGTTATCCGTTCGGTTTTCCCCGAAACTCCATTTACAGCTGTCGGCGGTAAAATCGGTTTTTCCGTCTGTCAGCCTTATATTTTCGGCAACTACGGTTATAACGTCGTTTTGCCCTACATTAGGTGAAAGCGTAAACGTAAGAGTAAGAACCGAATCCGCGCCGGTCGCAGCTTTCTTTTCCGAATCTGCGGCAAATATTTTAATAAGTCCTTCCGAATTGTTGCTTTCTATTTTCCAGCTGCCCGAAAGTCCGAGTGAAACATCTTTAAATGTCAATTTTTCAGCGTCAAACTTTATTTCCGCAGAAAAACCGTACATTCCTGACGGAACAATAAAATCAACCTCAAAATCTTCTCCCGTCACAAGTGTCTCGGGACCCCTTAGGGACGTTCCCGAAATATCGGAACGAACAGGACTCGTCTTTTTCCGCATAGCGTCATAAAGTTCAATGCTGCCGTTTCCGTCATAATCGGCGGCTGAAAGCTGCGAAACGGTAAAATCGGTTTTTTTGCCGCTCAAATATTTAAGCAGTAACTCAGTATCGGCTCCGTCAATCCTCCCGTTGCCGTCAAGATCGCCCGGCACAGCCAAAACAGCTCTATCCTTAATTTCGGGCCCGTTCATAAGTCTTATTTCCATACCGGTAGCCACAGTCATGTCAGTATCGGTCACCTGATTTCCGTCGGCGTCGAAAAGCTTGACATAACGGCTGTATTTAAACGCGTTTATCAGATCACCCGATTTTGTTCCGGCATCAACCCTCAAAATACCGTCGGTTTGTTTGTATTTATCGCTTTCAAGTCGGTTTATCGGGAAATTATCCGCGCGGTCAGTAAGCTGTTTTGCTTTTTCCGTCTTGAAAAGACGAATATCGTCGAAATATGCCTCACCGCCGGCATCATAAATAACAAAGCCTATCTTATTGTATCCGCCGCTGTTAAAGGATGCCGCAAAGGTCTGCCACATATGATTTTCCTTGTAAAGATCCTTTGAAATGGTGAATGCTGCTACGGTCTTCGGAATTAACGGATTGGCGTTAATTATGCCGAAGTATGAATCGGTATACATTCCGTTCACAGACGGTTTTACAATAGCGCACTTGAGTGACATCGTATAATTTGTTTCAGGTTCAACATCTATCCACTTTATGTAATAAGCGGCAGAAATTTTGTCATTTCCGTAGGGCGTTTTTGCCACGTTGTAATGCAGTGATTTTCCGTAAACGGTAGAGCCGCTGTCCTCCGTTTTAACCTGCTTGCCGTAAAGGGTTCCCTTTACGTCTTCCCAATACGCTTCGCAGCTTTGTTCAAAATCAAAATCTTTTACAATATTATCGCCTTCGTCGCATCCGGCAAGCTCCGGCGACAGCGTAATCAGATACGCATCCTTAATAGTTGATTTTGTCGGCTTGTATTCCTCGCTCTCATCGGATTTGCAGAGGAACATATCGTCCATATATACGTAGGTATTATCCGCTGTAACTTTAAAAGCTATTTTGGTGTTTGCGTTTGTTTTAAAGAAATATTCGCACAAATGCCATTCGCCGTCATACGCCGGCAGGTAATATTCATAAATATATTTCCCCGTATCCGGCAGCGCCGCGCCGAGACTCATACGCGTAAGATTGCTGTCCTTATCAAACGGCATTCCCTTAACCCAAACTCCGAGAATATACTCGGTATTCGGTTCAACATCAATGTAAAAACTTGAGGTTTTCTCCCCGTCCGAGCCGATTTTCAGCGCCCTTAAGCCTGAGTGAACCGCCTGCGGCTCGCTTGTCAGGGTCGCGCCGCTTAAAAACGCGTCGTTGTGCCACTGACCGGCGTCGGTTTCAAAATCTCCGCCCAAAATAATGTTCGCACCGTCCTTCGGGACATATTTAAACGCTCTGTTACTCTTCTCACCGGTATGAATACGAGTGAATTTTTTCACAAATTCCGCCTCGGCACCCGTTTCAAATGTATCTGCCGATTTTTCGGTCATCTTTAACGAAACGTTGTCTATAACATAATCCGCCGTGGCAATCGACTGGAAGTTTATATAATACGTGCCGCTTTTAGGCGCTTTGAATACCGAATGCGCTTTTTTAACCTCGTTGGCGCCCTCAAGCTTGCCGAAAGCGCAAACACTGCCGCGTTCAAACGTGGGTTTTTCCGCTGAAACCGACCAATACGATATACCGGCGGGCAAATTTCCCTTATAATCAAATGATATTTCGTAATTTTTGTTTTCCGTTAGCTGCGCAGACTGATAAAGCAATGCGTTTTCTCCGCCCCTTGCGTGCATAACGCCGCTTTCGATATTGCCGCCCATAGCCACCTTATCGGTCGACCATACGTTTTCATCGCAACTCCAGAAAGCGTGGGCGTTTTCAAAGCCTCCGTTTCTAATCAATTCGTTCTTTTGAAGCACTGAAACATCATCAATATAATAATCGGACACGCGCGTAATCTCAAATTTAAGCGTAAGCGATGTATTATCACCCGAATTAAAGGGTATACGAACGTTTTTCCACTCCGGGCTTTCGGCTCCGATCTGTTCATTTATAATATCTGCTGAGCCTTTTACGGAAACTGCCGCGCTTGCCGGGCTACCCCTATAATAAAATTCAAAAATATAATCCGTGTTTTTCGATACCGTAAAAATATTGGTTATGCTTTTTGTTGCGAACTTTTGCTTTGTAAGATAAAGGCATTTAATACCGTTATTCGGCACTTCCTCGGTCAATAACGGTTTAGGGTTGCAACCTGTAATGTTCCAATTTTCAAGCCCCGATTCAAAGCCGCCGTTTAAAATGCGGTCGGCGGCGTCCGTTACGTCCGTCGACAGAACAGAAACACTCTGTTCTGTCGACACACGTGTTGGGGCTAACGTGTTATTATTTGCACTCGCTGTATCAGCCGCCGTGCCTGCGCCTGATACAGTATAGGCCGCCGAAACAAGCAATGCTGCCGTAAGTAACGCGCTGATAATTTTTTTCACACGTAAACCCCCTTTTGTTTAAAGTCAGTTTGAAAGTAAGTAAATGCGGAGTTTTGCAATGTCTGTCGCGCCGAACTGCGGATTTTCTTCGGATGACGCTTTTTTAAGCCTAACAAGGTCTAAAATATCAACTTTACCATCATCTAACAAATTATACTTGTATTTTGCCGACACCCCAGCTAACATATCGTAGCCTTTCATTGTAAATGTATATTCCCTATCGGCTTCGTTAAGCTGAACGGTTATGGGTTCTGCCTCCATAAGATTAATATTGTTTACAATGCCTGTATCCTCAACGGGTACAAAACACAGCACTTTATCGTCTTCCCCATCAAATACAAAATCCGAAAGCGGAGCCTTAAGCCTGACGGTTACCGTATCACCCGAGGCGACAGAGGTTTTGTCTACGCTGAAAAGCAGATTGGATCCAACATCCACCGTTATTGTGTTGTCAAGCTGTTCAACAACGTAAATATCATCAAGCGGTCCGTATCCTTTGGAATTTACCTCTCCTGACATAAATTCCAAACAAAGCTTCTCGTTATTAAGAGAATTGAATATAAGACTGCCGTTTGCCCATTCATGCCACTTATCCCGATCAATACCGCAAAGATCCGCTACCTGCTTGTTCAGTAAATCGCCTGTACCATTCGTTACCTTTAAAGCAAAATATTTTGCCGTTCCCTGGAAATTAAATGACACTTTGTAATTTGTGTACGGCTTAACCTCAAATTCAGTTTTGACCTTTTGATATATATAACTGAACGTGGGAATTAATGCGCCTACACCACTTGTGTGATTACCTTTGCTCCAGGTGATTCCAGCGCCCTCTGTCGACCAACCGTCTGCATCGGTTTCAAAGGCTCCGTTTTTAAGGCAGCTCTTCTGCAGGGTTATATCATCAAGATAGATCGGTTTATCCTTGTCAAGACCGTCTATAAACAAATGAACCGTTCCGGCATTCTTTGAATGAAAGACATATGTAAACTGTTTCCACTCATTTGAAAGCTTATCACCGAAAAGAGTTGACGACATAAGCGGAGTTTCGGAATAGGTTGATTGTTCCCATCCTATTCCAGCAAGCTCATTTATGGTTACACTTGCTTTACGGTTCACACCGGATTCGTCACAGCGCGCCCAAAAGTTAAGCACATAATCGGTATTGGCACATACGTTGAATGCCGCATAACCGCCATTGCCGCCGCCCCACGGTGCCGAAATTTTAAGCGAATAATTTCCGCTGTGCGGATTTTCCGCGCTTTGACCGACTCCGCCCTTATATTCGGTGCGGTGCGCTTCGTCCCATGACGGCATTGTGCCGCTGCCGCTCATAACGGGCACAAATGTTTCAAGCGTTTCTTCAAAGCCCGAGCCGTTTGCAAGCGGCTCGATTATTCCGCTATCGGCAATTTCTTCAAGACTGATATCATCAAGATACATTGTGCTTTCCTTCTGTAACAGCCCGCCATTATCCGAACCAAAGAACATATGAACTAAGGTTGTATCGCCGGAATTGAAAGTAAGATAACGTTGCTGCCAACCGGTTCGTCTGATATCGTTTATAACCTGATTATTTGTGATATTTTCATAGCTCAACTTGTTATCGGCTGATATTGAAGCCTTCATAATCTTCATTGATGCTTGTGAACTCC